>NZ_JBJTDY010000108.1:0-8202 GCF_046092605.1 Rhabdaerophilum sp.
GCGGTCCCCCAGCCGCCCCACCACCCGCCCCACTACGATCGTGGCGCCGGCCCCCGCGCGGTGGATCGCGCCGCCCGGCCCGCCGACCCGGGCGCTCACCACCTCGGCATGATGCACGGCCGCGAAGATCGCGCCGCACAGCAACACCGCCTCGATGGCAATCCGGAGCGCGCCCTCCTTCGGCAGCAGACCGCCGAAATACAACGCGATCAGCGCCGCCGACGCCAGAGGCAGCAAGATCGTCCACCAGGGATTGCCGGCATGTTTCAACTCTGCCAAACGCTCGCTCCCGAGACCACGAAATGACGATTTTTCATTATGACAGATCGGCCTCGCTTGTCATCCGGCCGCCATTCATCCCGCGGCGGCCGCGGCCGGGCCATGACAAGAGACGCAACAAGCGTCCCAAAAAGAACTGACCCCGGAGGCGGGTGCCGTCCGGGGTCCAGTCCTTAAAGATAAGAAGATTACTTCTTCTTGGCGGCCTTCTTCTTGGCCGGCTTCTTAGCGGCCTTCTTCTTGGCCGGCTTCTTCGCAGCTTTCTTCGCAGCCATTGCTGTCTCTCCTAGAGTTGTTAGTGCCCCACAACGCAGGTAAGCCTCACACGGACGAACAGCCTGGCGTGAAGGAACCGAGTCTCATTCGTCGTTGTCACGTTATGTGCACCCGCTTGCGTGATTCGGCAATATGCCGAACCCCATTCAGGACTATCGCGGATTCACGCTAACAATCGGTAAACGCTGGGAAAACCGGCCAGACCGTCCTTGCACGGACAAACTGGCCGCTGGCGCGGAAAAAATCAATAAAAACGGGGGTTTCAGAAGTTATTCCGTGGACGGATGAACGCTGGTTTTGAGGGGGCTCTGGCGGCAAAACCTGTCAAGAGGCGGGCGCGCCCTTCACAAGAAGCTGTGGATATTTTTTTCGATTGAAGCGGCGCCGAGGCCCTGAAATGCGCGAAGGCCGGCGCATGACCGGCCTCCGTTTGTTGTCACAACAAGGCGTCCGGGCGTTACGAGCAGCCGCTCGTCGAGCCGCAGGTATCGCACTTCAGGCAGGTGCCGTTGCGCACCATGGTGAAGTTGCCGCATTCGGAGCAGCTCTCGCCCTCATAGCCCTTCATGCGCGCCTCCATGCGCCGGTCCGCGGTGGCGATGATTGTGGTCTCCATGGCCACCGCCATCTCCTGGCGCGGCGCCGCGAAGGCGGCTGCGGCGGCCTCGGCAAGCGCCAGCGCTCCTTGCGCCTCAGCCCGCAGCTGCAGCGCCGGAGCCGCCGCCTGCGCGCCCGACATCACCACCACATTGGCGGAGGCGAGGTTTGGCTTGCGCACGAAGCCCGACGACAGCACCCGGGCGGCGGGCACGCGCGGCGCATTGTCAGCCCCTTCGCCCTTGCCCAGCGCGTCGAAGCCCATTTCGGAGGCCTCGACATGGGCAAGGTCGCTACGGCCCAGATAGGACACGGCCAGCTCCCGGAACACATAATCGAGGATCGAGGTGGCGTTCTTGATCGAGTCGTTGCCCTGCACCATGCCGGCCGGCTCGAACCGGGTGAAGGTGAAGGCATCGACATATTCCTCAAGCGGCACGCCATATTGCAGGCCGAGCGAGATGGCGATCGCGAAGTTGTTCATCATCGCGCGGAAGGCGGCCCCTTCCTTGTGCATGTCGATGAAGATCTCGCCGAGGCGGCCATCATCGAATTCGCCGGTGCGCAGATAGACCTTGTGGCCGCCCACGATCGCCTTCTGGGTGTAGCCCTTGCGGCGGTTCGGGAGCTTCTCGCGCTCGCGCACCTTCTCGATTCGCTCGATGACGCGCTCGATGATCTTCTCGGTGACCTGCAGCGTGCGAGCCGCGGCCGGCTGGGCCAGCAGGGCCTCCACCGCCTCATCGGCTTCCTCGGCCTCGTCCTCGATCAAAGCGGCGTTCAGCGGCTGGCTGAGCTTGGAGCCATCCCGATAGAGGGCGTTTGCCTTCAGCGCGAGCTTCCAGGAGAGCATGTAGGCCGATTTGCAATCCTCGACGGTTGCCTCGTTCGGCATGTTGATGGTCTTCGAGATCGCGCCCGAGATGAAGGGCTGCGCCGCCGCCATCATGCGGATGTGGCTCTCGACCGAGAGGTAACGCTTGCCGAGGCGGCCGCAGGGGGTCGCGCAATCGAAGACCGGGTAGTGCTCGATGCGCAGATGCGGGGCGCCTTCGAGGGTCATCGCGCCGCAGACATGGATATTCGCGGCCTCGATCTCCTTTTTCGTAAAGCCGAGGAAAGGCAGGAGCTCGAATGCCATATCGCCCAACTGCTCGTCGGTGACACCCAACGCCTTCATCTGCCCGTCGCCGAGGGTCCAGCGGTTGAAGACGAACTTGATGTCGAAGGCGCTGGGAAGGGCCTTCTCGAGCTTTTCCAGCGTCTCGGCCGAGAAACCCTTCGCGGCGAGCGAGGAATGGTTGATGCCCGGCGCCTGGCGCAGCGAGCCGTGGCCCACGGCATAGGCCTCGATCTCGCCGATCTGGCTCTCGGAATAGCCGAGGGTGCGCAGGGCCGGCAGAACCGCCTGGTTGATGATCTTGAAGTAACCGCCGCCGGCGAGCTTCTTGAACTTCACCAGGGCGAAATCGGGCTCGATGCCGGTGGTGTCGCAATCCATCACGAGCCCGATCGTGCCCGTGGGGGCGATGACCGAGACCTGCGCGTTGCGATAGCCATGCTTCTTGCCCAGCGCCAGCGCCTCATCCCAGGCGAGGGTGGCGCGGGGGAGGAGATCGGCAATCGGGCAGTTCCTGTGGTCGAGCGGCACCGGGTTGACCGAGAGACCCTCATAGCCCGCAATCTCGCCATGCGCGGCGCGGGCGTGGTTGCGGATGACGCGGAGCATGTGGCCCGCGTTCTTCCTGTAGCCCGGGAAGGGGCCGACTTCCGAGGCGATCTCGGCCGAGGTCTTGTAGGAAATGCCGGTCATCACGGCGGTCAGCGCACCGCAGAGCGAGCGGCCCTCATCGGAATCGTAGGAGAGGCCCATGGTCATCAGCAGGCCGCCAATATTGGCGTAGCCGAGGCCGAGGGTGCGGAATTCGTAAGAGAGTTCCGCGATTTCCTTCGAGGGGAACTGCGCCATCAGCACCGAGATTTCGAGCACGAGCGTCCAGAGGCGGATCGTGTGCTCATAGGCCTTGATGTCGAAGATGCGGGCTTCCGCATCGTAGAACCGCAGGAGGTTCATGGAAGCGAGGTTGCAGGCGGTGTCGTCGAGGAACATGTATTCCGAGCACGGATTCGAGGCGTTGATGCGCCCCGAGGCCGGGCAGGTATGCCAATCGTTCATCGTCGTGTTGAAGTGCAGGCCCGGATCGGCCGAGGCCCAGGCCGCGTAGCCGATCTTCTCCCAGAGGTCGCGGGCCTTGAGGGTCTTGGCGACCTTGCCATCCGTGCGGCGGATCAGCTTCCACTCGCCATCGGCTTCCACCGCGCGCAGGAAATCATCCTTCAGCGAGACCGAGTTGTTCGAGTTCTGGCCGGCGACCGTGAGATAGGCCTCGCTGTCCCAATCGGTGTCGTAGGTGTCAAAAGCGATGTCGGTGTAGCCCTGCTTCGCGAACTGGATGACGCGCTTGATGTAGTTATCCGGCACCATCATCTTGCGCGCGGCCTTGATCTCGCGCTTGAGGACCGGGTTCTGCTCGGGGTCGAAGCAGGCATCGCCCGGGCCATCGCAGTTCACGCAGGATCGGATGATCGCCTTGAGGTGCTTCTGGACGATCCTGGAGCCGGTCACGAGGGCCGCGACCTTCTGCTCTTCCTTCACCTTCCAGTCGATATAGGTCTCGATATCTGGGTGATCGGCATCGACCACGACCATCTTCGCCGCGCGGCGCGTGGTGCCACCCGACTTGATCGCGCCCGCCGCGCGGTCGCCGATCTTAAGAAAGCTCATCAGGCCCGAGGAACGCCCGCCGCCCGAGAGCTTCTCGCCCTCGCCGCGCAGGGCCGAGAAGTTCGAGCCCGTGCCCGAGCCATATTTGAAGCGGCGCGCTTCACGCACCCAGAGATCCATGATGCCGCCCTCGTTCACGAGGTCGTCCTTCACGGCCTGGATGAAGCAGGCATGCGGCTGGGGGTGCTCGTAGGACGATTTCGACTTCGTCAGCTTGCCGGTCCTGTAATCGATGTAGAAATGGCCCTGTCCCGGCCCGTCGATGCCATAGGCCCAGTGCAGGCCAGTATTGAACCATTGCGGGGAATTCGGCGCCACGCGCTGGGTCGCCAGCATGAAGCACAACTCGTCATAGAAGGCCTGGGCGTCGGCCTCGGCGGTGAAATACCCACCCTTCCAGCCCCAATAGGTCCAGCAGCCGGCGAGGCGGTTGAAGACCTGCCTGGCGCTTGTCTCGGAGCCGTAGCGCTCGTTCTCGGGCAGGGCGGCGAGGGCGGCCTCATCCGGCACCGAGCGCCAGAGGAACGAGGGGACATCGTTCTCTTCCACGCGCTTCAGCTTCGCCGGAACGCCGGCCTTGCGGAAATATTTCTGCGCCAGCACGTCGGCCGCGACCTGGCTCCAGAAATCGGGGACCTCGAGCCCTTCGAGCCGGAACACGATCGACCCATCGGGGTTCTTGATCTCCGATCTGGTCGTCTGGAAGGCGATCCCCGCATAGGGGGACTGGCCTGCCTGGGTGTGGATCCGTTCGAATTGCATCTCTGTCAGTCCCCTGCGGGCGCTCAGCCCGTCTCGTTGCGCGGGATGAAAATCCCGCCGAACCACGCAGAACCGCGTGCGCCCCCAAAGTCAAAAATGTCGCTTGTTGAACGCCCCTCCGCCGGCTGTCGGCCCGACCTTGTCAGCCTGCGAGAGGGCATCCCGGCACTCTCCTCAGCCTGGTCGTTGGAATCCGCCCGGAGCACGATTTCTCCCGGCGACCCCGACTGCCCTTGGTTCAACAACGCTAGGACGGCGCTTCGCTGGCCGTCAACATCTAGTTATGCCCAGGCCTCAGGATCGCAACATCTGGTGGAGAAAGTGTGAATCTTGGGGAAAAGTCGATGATTCTCGCCAAGGCTCTCTATTCTTTCGCGGATTCGTTTCTGCCTGCTCGCGCGACCACATCGGCCGGAAAAATCAAGACGGATTCCGCCCGGCTGCCAAGCCAGGCCGACGCGCTGGCGGAGGCACAATCCGGGGTGATCGGACGCATCTTTGAATTTCAGGTGAGGAGCTCTTCGCGTCCCGGTTGTGCCGAATCGGTTTTCCGAGCGTGCGATCCATAAGACTCACCCGGAATCATGGCCGAAGCATGACAGCCGCCTTGCCGGCCCGACGAAGGTTCGAGGAAGCTCGTGGACGGAGCGCGCGATGCGGCTTTACGCCAGCGGGCGAATTTGCGAGAAGCTGGGACGGAAGTTGCCCGGAAGGCCGGGGCATCCAGATCTTCTTTCGAGGCGTGCCATGAGAAACTTCCTTCTCCAGTTCTTCACCTGGTGGAACGGGCAGACGCTTGGCACGCGCATCTATACCTGGCGCAACGGCGAGAAGGTCGGCACCGACGAGTTCGGCAACACCTATTACCGCACGCGCGGCGGCGCGAAGGACCCGGCCCTCGGCCATGAGCGCCGCTGGGTCATCTACAAGGGCGAGGCCGAAGCCTCGAAGATCCCGCCGGGCTGGTATGGCTGGATGCACCATCGCTTCGACACCACGCCCGCGCAGGAGGATTACCGCCCGCGCGAATGGGAAATGCCGCACCAGCCGAATGCCACCGGCACGGCCAATGCCTATCGTCCGGAAGGTTCGGTGCTGCGCTCCGGCGAGCGCCCGCCCGCGACCGGCGATTACGAGCCGTGGAACCCGGCGCGCTGAGCGCCGGCGACTGCCCTTTTTCCGGCACGATTTGCGTGCTAGAGCGCGCGAGCTCCGGGCAGATTGCCCGGATGCCCGCAGGATTTTCGGGGCCGGATGCCGTAAGATGAGCCTTTCCTTCCGCATCACCGGTTTCGCCCTTGCGGCGGCGCTGCCTCTGCTGGCCGCGCCCGCGCTCGCCGACAAGATCAAGAACCCGACCGCCGTGTTCTCCGGTCTCGACAAGATCACCGGCCGCATCATCTCCTTCGAGGCGGCGGTGGACGAGACCGTGCAGTTCGGCTCGCTCCAGCTCACGGCGCGCGTATGCTATTCGCGGCCGGAATACGAAAACCCGCAGACCACGAGCTTCGTCGAGGTCGATGAGGTCGGCTTCGACAACAGCTACAAGCGGCTCTTCACGGGCTGGATGTTCGCCTCGAGCCCGGGCCTGAACGCCATCGAGCATCCGGTTTATGATATCTGGTTGTCCGAGTGCAAAGGCGGCAAGGACATCATCAAGACCCCGCCCGAGGTGGAGGACGAGCCGCCGCCACCGGCTCCGGCCGATCTGCGCCGCAATCCGCGTCCGGCCCAGCCGCTGCCGGGCACGCGCCCGCCGGGACCGGGCGGGGCGACCTCTCCGCCGCTGCGCCTGCCGGGGGCGCCGGGCGCGCCTCCGGGCGCTGTTCTGCCGCCGGGCAATGTGGCCCAGCCGCCGCGCCCCGCGCCGCAACAGCGCTTCTTCCCCACCAACCCCGGCATGGGCGGCATGCGCGACCCGGCCAGTCAGGGGCGCTGAGGCACGGGTTCCAGCCATTTCAGCACGGTTTCGACCGGTGGCGTGACATCCTTCGGCCAGACCGCGAAATCCGCCGGCTGGTGGATCGCGCGTTCGAGCATCTCGCGATAGCGCAGCCGCGGGATTTCGATCGCGCCAAACTGGCGCAGGTGATCGGTCACGAACTGCGTATCGAGCAGGCGGTAGCCGCCCGCGCGCAACCGCGCCACGAGATGCGCCAGCGCGAGCTTCGAGCAATCCGTCTCGCGGTGGAACATGCTCTCGCCGAAAAAGGCGGCGCCGATCGCGACGCCATAGAGCCCGCCGACGAGTTCGCAACCTTTCCGCACCTCGATGGTGTGACAGAAGCCCTTCTCGAACAGCGCGCCATAGAGCCGGCGGATCGGGGCGTTGATCCAGGTCTCGCGCTCGGGGCCGCGCGGGGCGGCACAGGCGGTGATGACGCCCTCGAAATCACGATCCGCCACGACCTCATAATCATGGCTGCTCACAAGCCGCGCGAGGCGCCGGGGCAGGTGGAAGCCATCAAGCGGGACGATGCCGCGCAGCTTCGGCTCGATCCAGTGGAGGCCGGGATCCTCCGCGCTTTCCGCCATGGGGAAGATGCCGGCCGCATAGGCGCGCAGCAGGATTTCGGGCGTGACGGGGAAGTCCTCGCTCATGCCCATGAGCCTAGATGGCCTCAGGCCGGGTTGTCCATTCCGCCATTCCGGAGGAATTTTTCCAGCCAGTGGATGTCGTAGAGGCCATCCTGGATTTCCGCGTTTCGCACGAGCGTGCGGAAGAGCGGCAGGGTGGTCTCGATGCCATCGACCACGAATTCATCGAGTGCGCGCCGGAGGCGCATCAGGCATTCATTGCGGGTGCGGCCATGCACGATGAGCTTCGCCACGAGCGAATCGTAGTTCGGCGGGATGCGGTAGCCCTGATAGACAGCCGAATCGACGCGCACGCCGAGGCCGCCAGGCGGGTGAAAATAGCTCACGACGCCCGGCGAGGGGCGGAAGGTCGCGGGATGCTCGGCATTCACGCGGCACTCGATGGCATGGCCGTTCACCTTCACGTCGGACTGCTTCACGGAGAGGCCCGCGCCCGCCGCCACCTTGATCTGCTCGTTCACGAGGTCGATGCCGGTGATCATCTCGGTGACGGGATGCTCCACTTGAATCCGGGTGTTCATCTCGATGAAGTAGAATTCGCCGTTCTCGTAGAGGAACTCGATGGTGCCTGCGCCGCGATAGCCCAGCTTCTTCATGGCGTTGGCGACGATCATCCCGATCCTGTCGCGCGCTTCCGCGTTCAGCGCCGGCGAGGGGCCTTCCTCCCACACCTTCTGGTGGCGGCGCTGGAGCGAGCAATCGCGCTCGACGAGGTGGATGGCGTCGCCCTGGCCGTCGCCAAGCACCTGGAGTTCGATGTGGCGCGGCTTTTCGAGATATTTCTCGAGATAGACAGCGTCGTCACCGAAGGCGGCTTTCGCTTCGGTCCGCGCGGTCTGCAGTGCTTCCACGAGATCATCCTCGCTGCGCGCGACCTTCATGCCACGCCCGCCGCCGCCGGCCGC
>NZ_JBJTDY010000109.1:0-62547 GCF_046092605.1 Rhabdaerophilum sp.
ATGTCTCCGCGCATCTCTACACGGCCGAGGCCATCCAGCGCGCGGTGGAATGCGGGGTGCATTCCCTCGAACATTGCAACCTCATCACGCCGGAGGTCGCCAAACTCGCGGCGAAGGCGGGTGCGGTGGCTGTCCCCACGCTCGTCACTTACGACAAACTCGCTTCCGACGGCCCGAAGCTCGGCTTTCCGGCGGAATCGGTCGCGAAGATCGACGATGTGCGCCTCAAGGGCCTCGAATCCCTCGCGATCATGCGGGAGGTGGGCCTCGCCATGGCCTATGGCAGTGATCTGCTCGGGGCGATGCATGCCTATCAATCCGAGGAATTCGTCATCCGCGGCCGGGTTCTGCCGGCGAGGGAAGTCATCGCCTCGGCCACGCATGTCGCCGCGAAGCTCTGCCACATGGAGGGCCGCATCGGCGTGGTCGCGCCGGGCGCATATGCCGATCTCATCGTGGTGGATGGCGATCCGCTGAAGGATCTCTCGCTCCTCACCGGGCAGGGTCGCCACATGCCGATCATCCTGCGCGGCGGCAAGGTCGTGAAGCGCAAGGCCATCAACTGACGAGCCAAATCCGAAACCCAGACAACCAGAAGGCGCGCATGCGCTTCAACAGGGGAGACCATCATGACGATTGATCGCAGAACCATCCTTCAGGCAGGCGCGAGCGCCCTTGCCCTCGGGCTTGCGCCGCAAGGCGCTCTTGCGCAGGCCGAGGCCTTCCGCATCGGCGCGCTGAACCCGGTGACGGGTGCCGGCAGCCCTTACGGCTCCGGCATGGCCGCGATGATCCTCGCGGCGGTCGAGGAAGTGAATGCCGCGGGCGGTGCCGGCGGCCGCCAGCTGCAGGTCTTCGCGGATGACACGCAGACCAACCCGCAATCGGCCGTGCTCGCCGCGAAAAAGCTGATCGAGGTGAACAAGGTCAACGCGATCCTCGGCACCTGGTCCTCGGGCGTGTCGCTGGCGGTGATTCCGCTCGTGAATGATGCGAACATCCTGTTGATGCATACCTCCGGCGCGCCGGCTCTTTCCGTGCAGCCGGCCAATGCCAAGGGCTATGGCTATCGCTTCCAGGCCACGAATGACCGCTTCGGCCGCGCCTTCGCGGAGATCGCGGTGAAGGAGGGCTACAAGCGCCCGGCGACCATGGCCTTCAACAATGCCTCGGGCATCGGCAACACGCAGGGCTTCAAGAAGGCCTGGGAGGCCAAGGGCAACCAGGTGGTGGCCGAGGTCGTCTATGAACCCAATCAGCCGAGCTACCGCGCCGAGCTGCAGCGGGTGATGGCCGCGCGCCCGGATGTCATCGTGATGGGCTCCTTCCTGCCGGATACGACGATCATCCTGCGCGAGGCCTTCCAGACCGGCGCGAACGTGAAATGGATCATTCCCGGCTGGGCCGCGAACCCGCAGCTGGTATCCGCGCTCGGCAACGAGCCGACCGAGGGGATCATTTCGGTTGATTCCGTTTCGAACGAGCAGGCGGCCTCCTTCGCCCGCTATGATGAAGCCTATCGCCGGAAGATGTCCCAGCCCGGCGCGTCCAATGTCTATGCCGCGATGACCTATGACATGGTGATCGCGCTGGCCTTGGCGATCGAGGCGGCCGGACCGGGTGCCGGCACGGCCCAGATCAACGCGAAGATCCGCGAAGTGTCGAACCCTGGCGGCGAGAAGGTCTTCACCTTCGCCGATGGCAAGGCCGCGCTGAAGGCCGGCAGGAAGATCAATTACGAGGGGGCCTCCTCGGTACTGGATTTCGACGAGTTCGGTGATGTCACGCCCGATTTCGGCGTGTTCTTCATCACCAAGGGCAAGCTCGATCGCCGCTACGTGGTCAAGATCTGACGGCGTGGGGCCCGGCGCGCTCGCCCTCGCCGGGCCCTGATCTTCTTCCGCGTGGCAATGGTTCCCGCATGGCATTCTGGATCGAATTGCTGATTTCCGGCGTGGTGGCCGGGCTGATCATCGGGCTTTCCGCCCTGTCGATCACGCTCGTCTTCGGCATTGCGCGGTTTCCCAACGCGGCGACGGGCGACACCATGACCGTCGGCGCCTATGGCGCGCTCCTGGGGCATCGCGCGACGAATTCGCTGCTGGTCGGCGGCCTCACGGGGGCAGCGGCCGGGGCGCTTGTGGGTTTCCTCGGCTACTGGTTCATCTTCAAAAAACTCGCGCAGCGCTCCAATGTGGCGCTTCTCGTGGCTTCGATTGGCCTGGCTTTCGTGCTTCGCGCCATTCTCGGGGTCTCGTTCGGGCATTCGCAGCAGGTCTTCCAGTTGCCGCTGGTGCGGCCCTGGCGGATCGGCGGGGTGCCGGTCCATCCCAATGATCTCGTGCTCGCTGCGGCCTGCGCGATGATCCTCGCCATCGTCTTCGCGATCCTGCATCTCACGCCCGTCGGCCGGCGCATGCGCGCGGTGGCGGATGATCCGGCGCTCGCGCGTGTCTCGGGGATTTCCCCGTCGGGGGTGATGACCGTGCTCTGGTTGTTGGCCGGCGCGGTTTCGGCCTCGGCGGGAATCGTCGCGGGCATCAAGACCGTGGTTTCACCGGAAATGGGGTGGGACCTGCTGCTGCCGGCCTTCGCGGCGGCGATTGTCGGCGGCATCGGCAGCCCGGTCGGCGCGGTGGTGGCGGGATTGCTGATCGGCGTGGTGCAGGAACTCGCGACGCCCTTCGTGGGCTTCACCTACAAGATCGCCCTGTCATTCCTGATGATGCTCGTGGTGCTGCTGGTGCGCCCGCGCGGCCTCTTCGGCAAGCTGGAAGGCGCGCGCTGATGGAAGCCTATCTCATCGCCATCCTGATCGTCACGGCGATCTATGTGCTGCTCTCGCTCGGCCTCACGCTGCAATACGGGCTGACGGGCCTCATCAATTTCGGCCATGTCGGCTTTTTCTGCATCGGCGCTTACGCCGCCGCGATCCTCTCGACCGCTGGCGGCATGCCCATTGGCGTGGGGCTTCTCGCCGGCATGGTGCTCGCGGGTCTTGCGGCCATCCCCATCGGCCTTGTCGCGCTTCGATTGCGCGATGATTACTTCGCCATCGTCACGCTCGGCTTTTCTGAAACCGTGCGCCTTGTGGTGACCTCCGAGGGCTGGCTCACCAAGGGCGTGCAGGGCATTCCCGGCATCCCCAAGCTGATCGACGGGGTGGGCACCGGCCCGGCGCTGACGATCCTCGCGCTGGTTGGCCTCGCGAACCTTCTCGCGGTGATGGCCTTCCTGCGCATCGTGAAGAGCCCTTTCGGCCGGATGATCGAGGCGATCCGCGACAACGAGGATGCGGTGAAGGCCCTGGGCAAGGACCCCGCGCGCTTCAAGATCCAGGTTCTGGTGCTGGGGGCGGTTCTCGCCGGGCTCGCGGGAGGTTTTTACGCGCATTACATCGGCTACGTTTCGCCGGATCAATTCCTGCCGATCGTCACCTTCTATGTCTGGATGGCGATCATCATGGGCGGCGTGGGGCGCATTTCCGGCACGCTGCTTGGCACCTTGCTGCTGATGGGCTTCCTCGAGGGTTCGCGCTTCCTGCGCGACCTGCTGCCCTTCATCTCGGCGGTGGAGATGGCGAGCATCCGCATCGGCGTGGTCGGACTCGCGCTGATCCTCTTCACGCTCTACCGGCCGCAGGGCCTGATGGGCGATTACACGAGGCGCAAATGAAGCTGAGCCTCCATGACATTTCCGTCCGCTTCGGCGGCTTCAAGGCGGTGGATGGCGTGATCCTTGCAATCGAGCCGGGCACGCTCGTGGGCATTATCGGCCCGAATGGTGCGGGCAAATCGACCCTGTTCTCGATGGTCACCGGCTTCCTGCAGAATGGCGAGGGGACCGTGCTTCTGGGAGATGCCGATATCTCCCGCGAGGCGCCCTTCGACCGCGCGCGCCACGGCATGGTGCGCACCTTCCAGGTGCCGCGCGAATTCGCCCATCTCACGGTGCGCGAGAACCTGATGGCGGCGGCCCCCGGCCAGAGCGGCGAAAACCTCGTCGACCTCTTCTTCCGGCCCGGCAGGGTGCGCGCCGAGGAAGAGGCGATCCGCCGCGAGGCGGAGGAAACCATCGACTTCCTGAAGCTTCGCGCGGTGGCGGATACCTCCGCCGGGCGGCTCTCGGGTGGCCAGAAGAAGCTGCTCGAACTCGGCCGTGTGCTGATGACGAAGCCGAAGCTGATCCTTCTCGACGAGCCTTTCGCGGGTGTGAACCCGGTGCTGATAGAGGAACTCTCGGCCCATATCCGGGCGCTCAACCGGCGCGGCATCGGATTTGTCATCATCGAGCACGATCTCTCCGCGCTCTCCCGCCTCGTCAGCGTGCTGCATGTGATGGATCAGGGCAGGCTGCTGGCCTCGGGCACGCCCGCCGAGGTTCTTGCGCGCAAGGATGTGCGCGAAGCCTATCTGGGAGGCGCGGCATGAGCGTGCTCGAGGTCGTCAATCTCAGCGGCGGCTATTCCGAGGTGAACATCCTGAACGGCGTCACGGTCTCGGTCGGCCGCGGCGAGATCGTGACAGTGGCCGGCACCAACGGCGCGGGCAAATCCACCCTCGCCAAGGCCGTGGTGGGCCTGCTGCCCCGCGTGGAGGGTGAGGTCCGCTTCGAAGGGATGGTGATCAACGCCGTGCCGACGGAAATGCGCGCCAATCGCGGCATCGGCTATGTGCCGCAGGTCGCGAACATCTTTCCCTCCCTCACCGTGCAGGAAAATCTCGAGGTCGTGGTGGGTGTCGCCGACCGGCGGCAGCGCATCGCCGAGCTTTTCGCGGTCTTCCCCGCGCTTGCCGCGCGGCGCCGCGCGCGGGCCGGCTCGATGTCCGGCGGCGAGCGTCAGCAACTGGCCTATGCCCGCGCGCTGATGACCCGCCCGCGACTGATCGTGCTGGACGAACCCACGGCAGCTCTTTCGCCCGCGCTCGTGTCGGAAACCTTCGAGCGCATCCGGGCGCTTCCCGGCATCGGCGCGAGCGTGCTGCTCATCGAGCAGCGCGCGCGGCAGGCCTTGAGGATCTCCCATCGCGGTGTCATCCTTGATGGCGGACGTGTCGCGATGGAAGGTCCGGCCGATCGCCTGCTGGCCGACGAGCGGGCGGCAAACCTCTATCTTGGTCAACATCACGGCTGATCCAATGCTCAAGGAAAGCGAATCCCTGTTCTGCTATGCGGTTTCCGAATTTGGCGAGCCGCTGGTTCCGCTTCGCATGCCGATGCCGGAGCCGAAGGGGACCGAGGTTCTGCTGAAGGTCGATGCGGCGGGCGTGTGCCACAGCGATCTCCATATCTGCCATGGCTTTTATGATCTTGGTGGCGGCAAGCGTCTCCTGATGGGGGATCGGGGCATCAGGCTGCCGGTCATCATGGGGCACGAGATCTGCGGCACCGTGGTCAGCGCGGGGCCGGAGGCAGAGGGCGTCACGACCGGCGTGCGCAAGCTCGCCTTTCCGTGGATCGGCTGCGGCTCCTGCGAGACCTGCGCGCGCGGGGAGGAGCATTACTGCCTCTCGCCGCGCTTTCTCGGCATCTTCCGGCCGGGCGGCTATGCCAGCCATGTGCTGGTGCCGCATCCGCGCTATCTGCTCGACATCGGCGCGATGGAGCCGGCCATTGCGGCACCCTTCGCCTGTTCCGGGCTGACGGCCTACAGCGCCCTGCGGAAGATCCCCGAATCCGTGCTGAAGAGCGAGCCTATCGTGCTGTTTGGTGCCGGCGGGGTGGGTCTCATGTGCCTCACGCTGCTCCGCATGCTCGGCGCGCGGGGTGCAATCGTGGTCGATATCGACGCGACGAAACGCGCGACGGCGCTGGAACTCGGGGCCCTCGCGGCTTTCGACGGGCAGGACCCCAACCTCGTGGATTCGATCAAGGCGGCAAGCGCGACCGGGAAAGGTGTTCGTGCCGCCATCGATTTCGTCGGCGTGCCATCAACGGTGCAGACCGGGTTCGATTCCCTCATGAAAGGCGGAACCCAGGTGATCGTCGGGTTGATCGGCGGCGCGATCAGCCTGTCGATCCCGCTCATCGCCTCCCGGGCCATCGCCATCCAGGGCAGTTATGTCGGCAGCCTCGCCGAACTCGATGAACTGATGCAGCTGGTTCGCAGAAGGCCGCCCGAGCCGCTGCCTGCCCGCCGGCGGGCGCTGGCCGAGGCGAATGCCGCCCTCGCCGAACTCGATGCCGGCCGCGTCATCGGGCGCACGATTCTCTGTCCCTGAGATTCCGCAAGGCAAAGATGCCAGACCAGCCCGAGAGGCGGCTTGGCCGCTGCCCGGGCCGGGTGATGAACCTCGCCGAGCTTGCCTGACGGCTGTTTCAATTGGCTCCACGCCGCAGCCTGTCTGAACCGCCCCGGTTTTGCCGGAGCCTGCTTCATCTGAGTCACGCCGCCCGCTTCTGCTCGTGGAGCATGGCCAAAGCCTGCTTCGGCAGCGGCAAGCGATGTTCCCGACGCATCTTCATGCCCTCGGATGGGCAGAAATCATTCCCACTCGATCGTGCCGGGCGGTTTCGAGGTGATGTCGTAGGTGACGCGGTTGATGCCCTTCACCTCATTGATGATGCGCGTCGCCACGCGGCCAAGGAAGGCCATGTCGAAGGGGTAGAAATCGGCCGTCATGCCATCCACCGAGGTCACGGCGCGCAAGGCGCAGACGTGATCATAGGTGCGGCCATCGCCCATCACGCCGACACTGCGCACCGGCAGCAGCACGGCGAAAGCCTGCCAGATCGTGTCGTAGAGCCCGGCCTTGCGGATTTCCTCGAGATAGATCGCGTCCGCCTCGCGCAGCATATCGGCCTTCTCGCGGGTGATCTCGCCGGGAATGCGGATCGCGAGGCCCGGGCCGGGGAAGGGATGACGTCCCACGAAGGTCTCGGGCAGGCCGAGTTCGCGGCCAAGCGCCCGCACCTCGTCCTTGAAGAGCTCGCGCAGGGGTTCCACGAGCTTCAGCTTCATGCGCTCAGGCAGGCCGCCCACATTGTGATGGCTCTTGATGGTGACGCTGGGTCCGCCCGAAAAGCTCACGCTTTCAATCACATCCGGGTAGAGGGTGCCCTGCGCGAGGAATTCCGCCGGTTGTTGCCCGTCTTTTGCGATCTTCTTCGCCTGCGCCTCGAACACATCGATGAAGAGCTTGCCGATGGTCTTGCGCTTCACCTCCGGGTCAGAGATGCCGGCCAGCGCGCCAAGGAAGGTCTCGCTCGCATCCACATGCACGAGCGGAATGTGATAGTGCCCGCGGAACAGGTTCACCACCTCCTCGCTCTCGCCCTTCCGCATCAGCCCGTGATCGACATAGACGCATGTCAGCTGGTCGCCGATTGCCTCGTGGATCAGCACGGCGGCGACGCTCGAATCCACCCCGCCGGAGAGGCCGCAGATCACCTTGCCCTTGCCCACCTGCTCGCGGATTTTCGCAATCATCTCTGCGCGATAGGCGCCCATGGTCCAATCGGATTTGAGCCCCGCGATTTGATGCACGAAATTCGCGATCAGCCTGCCGCCATCGGGCGTATGCACGACTTCGGGGTGAAACATCGTGGTGTAGATGCGGCGCTTTTCATCCGTGGCGATGGCGAAGGGCGCGTTCTCGCTCACAGCCTTCACGCTGAAGCCCTCTGGGAGCTTCGTCACGCGGTCGCCATGGCTCATCCAGACCGGATAGCGCTGGCCCACTTCCCAGAGCCTGTCGAAGAGCGCTGAAGCCTCCTTGATCTCGATATCCGCACGGCCGAATTCGGCGGCATGTCCGCCCTCCACCACGCCGCCGAGCTGAACGGCGGTGGTCTGCTGGCCGTAGCAGATCGCCATGATCGGCAGGCCACTTGCGAACACCGCCTCCGGCGCACGGGGGCTGCCCGCGCGCGTCACGCTATCCGGCCCGCCCGACAGGATGATCGCCTTGGGGCGCAGCTTCAGGAAGGCCTCATCCGCCTTCTGGTAGGGGTGGATTTCGCAGTAGACACCGGTCTCGCGCACGCGCCGGGCGATGAGCTGTGTCACCTGCGAGCCGAAATCGATGATGAGAACGGTGTCGTGGTTGGGAAGCGTCATGGCCAGCCTTTCGGCAATCAGGTGGAACGTGTGGAAACGGACATGAAAAAGCCGTCGGTATCCGTGCGATGCGGCGAGAGCAGCAGGCCAAGCCCGGAAACGTCCCGATGCCGGCCGATGGAATCCAGCCCGGTGGCCCTGGCATTCGCGGCGGGGTCGAGAACCCTGAAATCCGGGTTTGCGGCCAGAAAGTCCCTGATCTGCGCGCCATTCTCGGCATCAAGCAGCGAGCAGGTGATGTAGACGAGCCGGCCACCAGGCTTCACGTAACGCCTGGCCTGCGCGAGCAAGCCGCGCTGCTCTTCGCGGCGCATCTCCAGCGCGTTGGGCCTGAGGCGCCATTTCGCATCGGGGTGCCGGCGCCATGTGCCGGTGCCAGTGCAGGGCGCATCGACCAGCACAAGATCGCATTTGCCGGCAAGATCGTCGAGCTTCGCCGGTTCCTTCCCCTTGGGCGTGCGCACCTGCACGTTCCGCACACCGGCGCGCGTGAGGCGCTCATGGATGGGGGCGAGGCGACGCGCATCGTTGTCGGTCGCGAAGATCTGGCCCTTGTTGTTCATCTCCGCGGCCATGGCGAGGGTCTTGCCGCCCCCGCCTGCGCAGAGATCCAGCACCTGCATGCCCGGCTTCGCGCCTGCGAGAAGGGCAGCGAGTTGCGAGCCCTCATCCTGGATTTCCACCGCCCCCTTGATGAAGGCCGGCTCGGCCTGGATATAGGGCGCGCGTCCCTCGGCATTGGGCTTGAACCGCAGGCCATAGGGCGAGAACGGTGTAGCCTCAGGTTCGAGATGGCCAAGCGCCTCCATCGCCTTGAGGCGGATCAGCTTCAGCGCGTTGACGCGCGCATCGACCGGCGCGCGGGAGGCGAGCGCAGCCGCCTCTTCCACACGGGCCTCGCCGAAGCTCCTGGCGAGTTCCGCATCGAGCCATTCCGGGTAGTTGCCACGCACATGCGCCGGCGCATCGGAGAGATCGGCCGCGGAAAGCGCCGCGCGCTCGGCCTCGGAGAGCGGGGCGGGTGCGAAGCGTTCGCCTGTGAAAAGCGCAGCGATCGCCTCCGCCTCCATGCCGCGCAGCAGGCGCAGCATGCCGAGCAGGGCGGCGCGGCCGGATTGTGTTCTCAACGCATCGTCTTCACGCGAACCGGTATCCACTTCGCTTGGCGATGCTTCTGCTTCGGCCCGCCACCCCATGATCCATTGGGCCGAGGCTTTCACGCGCAGGGTGTCGTGCACGAGGTTGCCGATGGCATTGCGATCGCCCGAACCGGCATAGCGGTTGGCCTTGCCCCAATCCGCCAGAGCGGGCCCGAGCGGCCGCTTGCGGTCGAGAATCTCGTCGAGAAGCGCAATGGCGGCGGAGAGGCGGGCAGAGGGGGTCATTGGCGGATCGCTTGGCGTGAAGGCCCGGACAAGTCAAGCCAATCGGCCGCCGGAAACGGATCGTTACCCTTTCCTCACCATTTCCCTTCAAAACCAATCCATGCGCCGCGTTTCTGCCACGATTCGGGCCGAAGGCCTCAAGCCGCTGGTTCTGCGGTCGAACCGGCTCCACGGCGGAGCCTGGCCGCCCGCAGATTCAGTTCGTTTATCAGGAGTAGACTCATGAAGAAGATCATCAACGGCGTGTTCGCGGCCGCCATGCTCATCTCGGTCGCGGCTTGCGCCTCCTCGCAGGCCCAGCAGACCGATCTGACCCCGCCGGCGCGTGGCATTGATGCCAAGACGCAGCTGGAATGCGGCACGAAGCGCGCCTGCCGCTGAGCGGTTCACGCCTTTTCCGAAATCGAAAGCCCGCCTCACGGCGGGCTTTTTTATTGGGCCCTTTTTTCATGGAGGCCTTTTTTCATGACGCGCTTTTCTCATGGCGGGCTTTTTCATGGCGGGCAGGATCGCAAGGACGATGAACCGCCCGCACCTCAGACACGCGTCGGATAATTCGGGCTTTCGCGGGTGATGGTCACATCATGCGCGTGGCTCTCGCGCAGGCCCGCATTGGTGATGCGGATGAACTCGACCTTCTCCTGCATGTCCTTGATGGTTTTCGCGCCGACATAACCCATGGCGGCTTTCAGGCCGCCCGCGAGTTGGTGGACGACATTCGCAACGGGCCCCTTGTAGGGCACCTGGCCTTCGATGCCCTCGGGCACGAGCTTCATCGAATCCCTGATTTCCGCCTGGAAATAACGATCCGCCGAGCCGCGTGCCATCGCACCCAGCGAGCCCATGCCGCGATAGGCCTTGTAGGAGCGGCCCTGATAGAGAAACACCTCGCCGGGGCTTTCATCCGTGCCCGCCAGCAGCGAGCCGATCATGGCGCAGGAGGCGCCCGCCGCGAGCGCCTTGGCGAGATCGCCGGAATACTTGATGCCGCCATCGGCGATCACCGGCACATCTTCCCTCGCAGCCGCCTCGGCCGATTCCAGGATCGCCGTGAGCTGCGGGACGCCCACGCCCGCGACGATGCGCGTCGTGCAGATCGAACCCGGGCCGATGCCGATCTTCACGGCATCCGCACCGGCATCGATCAGCGCCCTGGTGCCGGCGGCCGTCGCCACGTTGCCGGCGATGACCTCAACGGCATTCGAGAGTTTCTTGATGCGCGCGACCGCATCGAGAACCTGCTGGGAATGGCCGTGGGCGGTATCAACCACCACGCAATCGACACCCGCGTCGATCAGGAGTTCCGTGCGACGATAGCCTTCCTCGCCGGTGGTCGTGGCCGCGGCGACACGCAGGCGACCCTCGCTGTCCTTGTTGGCGTTGGGGTTGAGGCGCGCCTTTTCGATATCCTTCACGGTGAGCAGGCCCACGCAGCGATAATCGCCATCGACAACGAGCAGCTTCTCGATGCGATGGCGGTGGAAGAGCTGGCGCGCCTCGGCCTGCGTCACATTCTCGCGCACGGTCACGAGATTCTCGTGGCTGGTCATCAATTCGCGGACGGGCTGGTCCATGTGCTCGGCGAAGCGCACGTCGCGATGGGTGATGATGCCCACGAGCTTGCCGGATTTGGAACTGCCGTTCGGGCCGCTATCGGCCACCACCGGCAGGCCGTTGATGCCCTTGGCCTTCATGATGGCCAGCGCCTCGCCGAGGGTCGAATCCGGGGTAATCGTCACCGGGTTCATCACGATGCCGCTCTCGAAACGCTTCACCTGCCGCACATTGTCGGCCTGTTCCTCTGGCGCAAGGTTGCGATGGACGACGCCCAGGCCGCCGGCCTGCGCCATGGCGATGGCGAGGCGGGCTTCCGTCACCGTGTCCATCGCCGAAGAGACGATCGGCAGATTGAGGCTGATGGAGCGCGTGAGCCGCGTGCGCAGATCGGTTTCCGCCGGGAGCACCTCGGAATGGCCGGGGCGCATGAGCACGTCGTCAAAGGTGAGCGCTTCGGGAATTCCGGCGGAAAAAGATTTCGGCATGCCAACACTCCTGTTCTTGACGGGCGCAAGCAGCATCTGGCGATGCGATGTGGCAGCCGCATGACGACAAGCGCGGAGCCGGCCCGACCAATGTTGGCGCGCATCCCTACACCCAAGCCGGGCGAAAGGGGAAGCGCCTCTTGTGAAAAAAGCTCGAAATTCGCACCCCGCATCGCCGCCGCCGCTCACGGCGCAGATTGCAACCCTGCATCGGCGTTCCCGCATCGGTTAGGATTGACGCATCGCCGCAAGCATCAGGAAACAGGCCAGACGGGGTTGCGTCCGGACAAGGCGCGACCCATAACATGCAGCGAGCAAGACGCATCAGGGCAATCAGGAACAGGGAGAGAGGAATGGCTGCGCTGAACGGGCTTGTCGCCGGGCTGGTGATCTTTCTCGGAGGGCATCTCGTCTCCCGCTTCACCGGGCTCCGCCAGGCCCTGGTGAACCGTTTCGGACCGAACCTCTATCGCTCGCTTTATTCGCTGGTGGCACTGATGGGTTTCGCGCTCATCATCCATGGCTTCGGCGTCTATCGCGCCGCAGGCTATATTCCGGTCTGGGAGCCGCCACGGTTCCTCGCGCATCTCTCGATCTTGCTGGTCTGGCCGGCCTTCATCCTGCTGGCCGCGACCTATCTGCCGGGATTGATCAAGGCGAAGGCGAAGCACCCGATGCTCGCGGCCGTGAAGCTCTGGGCCACGGCGCATCTGCTGGCGAATGGCGATCTTGGTTCCATCCTGCTCTTCGGCTCGTTCCTGGGCTGGGCGGTCTATGCCCGGATCGCGGTGAAGCGCTCCGGTGCGCTGACCATGCCCGCGCCATCCGGCTTTACCCGGAATGACGTGATCGCCGTGGTTGTCGGCACGCTTGTCGCGCTCGCCTTCATGTTCGGCCTGCATCGCACGCTGATCGGGGTAGGAATCTTCGGCGTTTGACGATAAGGCGTTCCCACGAGACGAAAACAGGTCGCGCCGTGCGATCCGCTTGAGAATTGGGAAGCCCGATGTCCGATATCTTTCGCGAGGTGGATGAGGAAGTCCGCCGCGACAAGGCGAATGAACTGTGGAAGAAGCACGGGCCGAAATTCATCGCGGCTGCGCTGCTGTTCATCGCCAGTGTCGCCGGTTGGCAATTCTGGCAATCCCAGCAACTCAAGCAGCGCGCCGCCGCCGGCGCGGCCTTCGAGGCGGCCATTGCCGAAGCCAATGGCGACAAGCCCGAGGCGCAGGCCAGCCTGACCGCTCTTTCGGCCGGCAGGAGCGGCTCCTATCCCGCCCTGGCGCGCATCCGGCTCGCTTCGGAAATGGCCCGTGCCGCTAAGGACGACTCGGCGCGCGCCAATGCGATCTCCGCCTTCGACGCGATTGCCGCCGATTCGGCGCTGCCGAATGAATGGCGCGAGCTTGCGAAACTGCGCGCGGGCCTCTTGCTCGTCGATACCGCACCGCTCGCGGAGATCGAGAAGCGGCTCTCGCCGCTGATTTCGGCCAATGGAATCCTCCGCCATTCCGCGCGGGAGGGCGTGGCGCTCTCGGCCTGGAAGCACAAGGAGAACGCGAAAGCGCTCGATGCGCTGCAGGCGATCATCCTGGATGCGAAAACGCCGCAGGGCTTGCGCCAGCGCGCCGAATTGCTGCTTGCGGTGGTGCGCGCCGGCCCGATCAGATGAGGCCGTCGTGCTGAAACTCGCGCTGGTGGGGAGACCGAACGTCGGCAAATCGACCCTGTTCAACCGCCTCGTGGGCAAGAAGCTCGCGCTGGTGGATGATCGGCCGGGCGTGACGCGCGATCGCCGTCTCGGCGAAGCCCGCATCGGGCCGGAACGTTTCACCGTGATTGATACGGCGGGCCTCGAGGATGCCGCCGCCGACATCCTCTCCGCGCGCATGCGCCAGCAGACGGAAGCGGCCATCGCTGAAAGCGATGGCGTGATTTTCCTCATCGATGGCCGCGCCGGATTGATGCCCGATGACCGGCATTTCGCCGAACTCGTGCGCCGTTCGGGCAAGCCCGTCATTCTTGCCGCCAACAAGGTCGAGGGAAAGCAGGGCATGGCCGGTGCCTATGAGGCGTTCAGCCTCGGCCTCGGGGATCCGCTCGCGATTTCGGCCGAGCATGGCGAGGGCATGGGCGAACTTTATGAGGCCATTCTCGCGCAGCTCGATGCCAAGGCCGAGCGCGAGGCGGACCTGGTGCACGAGCCGGAGAGCGATGAGGCCGAGACCGATCTCGACGTCTTCGACGCGGATGACGAGGAAGGCGAGGAAGGCGAGGATCTCGAGAATTCCAGCAAGCCCCTGCGCATCGCGATTCTGGGGCGCCCGAATGCGGGCAAATCCACGCTGATCAACACGATGCTGGGCGAGGAACGCCTGCTTGTCGGGCCGGAGGCGGGGATCACGCGTGATTCCATCGGGCTAGATTGGGAATGGCGCGGGCGCAAGGTGAAGGTGTTCGACACCGCAGGCCTGCGCAAGCGCGCACGCATCGAGGACAAGGTGGAGAAGCTCGCCGCGGGCGATGCCATCCGTGCCGCGAAATTCGCGGAGGTCGTGGTGGTGCTGCTCGACGCGACGATCGCGCTCGAGAAGCAGGATCTCACCATCATCGATCTCATCGAGCGCGAGGGCCGCGCCGTGGTGATCGGGCTCAACAAATGGGACCTGATCGAGACGCGCGGCGCCACACTCTCGACGCTCAGGGAAGAGACGCAGCGCCTGCTGCCGCAGGTGAAGGGCTGCCCCATCGTGCCGCTTTCGGGCCTTGCGGGGCAGGGCATCGACAAGCTCATGGAAGGCGTTGTTTCCGCCTGGAAGGTGTGGAACGCGCGCGTTTCCACGGCGAAGCTCAATCGCTGGCTCGAAGGTGTCACCCAGAACCACCCGCCGCCGGCCGTGTCGGGGCGTCGCATCAAGCTGCGCTATGCCACGCAGGTGAAGACGCGCCCGCCACATTTCGCGATCTTCGGCAACCAGCTCGATGCCTTGCCCGAGGCCTATCGCCGCTATCTCGTGAATTCCCTGCGCGAGAACTTCAACCTGCCGGGCACGCCGATCCGGCTTTCCTTGCGGACGAGCGAGAACCCTTACGAGAACCGCCGCAAGCGGGGCTGATCTGCGCCTTGCGCGAGGGCGTGTTCAGTCTGACGATCCCGCCAATCTCGGTGTTGACGCAGGTATCGAGGCAGGCCTTTCGGCTGCTCTTGCGGTGCGGGATGTTTCCCCACGCGCCACCACCGCTTTGGTCGAGGTGGAGAAGGCCACGTCTCGCGGCGCACCAACAGCAAGCCAGGGAAATGATCCGGGTTACGCCGGCGCGCGGAAGCTCAGCACCGCCCGGCGGGGGAAATCGAAGATCTTGCCCGTCTCCTGCCAATCGGGTGCGGCCATCGCCACGAGATGCGGGGTGATCTCGTGCGGGGCGGGAAGCGACATCGGGTCCTCGCCCGGCGCGGCCTCGGCGCGCATGCGGGTGCGCGTGCGGCCCGGATTGACCAGCATCACCTTGATGTTCGTGATGTTCCGCACTTCTTCCGCCCAATCCCGGCACATCAGGTCGAGTGCCGCCTTCGAGGCGCCGTAGCAGCCCCAATAGGCGTTCGCATTCGAGCCCGCGGCTGAGGAGATGAAGATCGCGCGACCGGCTTTCGAAGCCCGAAGCAGCGGGTCCATCGAACGGATGAGACGGAAATTCGCCGTCACGTTGATCGCGAAAACGCGCTCCCAGTGCTTCGGTTCGATATGGTTCAGCGGCGAGATCGGCCCGAGGGTCGCGCCATTGCCAACCAGCACATCCAGCTTGCCCCAACGCTCGTGGATGGAAAGCCCGAGGCGATCCAGCGCATCGAAATCCGTGAGGTCGAGCGGCACCAATGTCGCTGAACCGCCGATGGCCTTGATCTCGTCATCCAGCGATTCAAGCCCGCCCACCGTGCGCGCCAGCGCGATGACATGGGCACCGGCTTTGGCGAAGGCGAGGGCGGTTTCCCGTCCGATGCCGCGCGAGGCGCCCGTGACGAGCGCGATGCGGCCGGAAAGCACTTTCTCGGTCATGGTGTCAGCTGGCCTCGGCGAGGAGGGAGAGTTGCTTCACGCTCTCGCCCACCACATCCGCGATGGGCGTGGGGTAATCGCCGGTGAAGTAATGGTCGGTATATTGCGGCTCGGCATTGTTGCGACCGGGTTCGCCCAGCGCGCGATAGAGCCCATCGATCGAGATGAAGGAGAGACTCTCGACGCCGAGATAGGTGCGCATTTCCTCGATCGTCATGCGTGCGGCCAGCAGCTTGTCCTGCTCGGGCATGTCGATACCGTAGAAATCCGGATACCGGATGGGTGGGGAAGCAATTCGGAAATGCACTTCCGTGGCACCCGCCTCGCGCATCATGGTCACAATCTTGCGGGAGGTTGTCCCGCGCACGATGGAATCATCGACCAGCACCACACGCTTGCCCGCGATCACCGCGCGATTGGCCGAGTGCTTCATGCGCACGCCGAGTTCACGCACGCTTTGCGTGGGCTGGATGAAGGTGCGGCCCACATAATGGTTGCGGATGATGCCGAGTTCGTAGGGAATGCCCGATTTCTGTGCAAAGCCGATCGCCGCGGGCACGCCGGAATCCGGCACAGGCACCACCACATCGGCGGAGATCGGCGTCTCCATCGCGAGTTCCGAACCGATATTCTTGCGGACCTCGTAAACGTTCATTCCGCCAGCCACCGAATCCGGCCGGGAAAAATAGACATATTCGAAGATGCAGGGCCGGGGCTTCCGGGGCGGGAAGGGCCTGAGGCTCTCGATCTGGCCTTCCTCGATCACCAGAATCTCGCCCGGCTCCACCTCGCGCTCGAATTTCGCGCCGATGATGTCGAGCGCGCAGGTCTCCGAGGCAAGGATCGGGCAACCATCGAGGCGGCCGAGCACCAGCGGGCGGATGCCCAAAGGGTCACGCGCGCCGATCAGCTTCTTGTTGGTCATGCCCACCAGCGCATAGGCCCCCTGGACCTGCGAAAGCGTCTCGATGAAGCGATCCACAAAGCGATTGCGCTTCGAGCGCGCCACGAGATGCAGGATCACCTCGGTATCCGAGGTTGCCTGGTAGATCGCGCCCTCGGCGATGAGCTGGCGGCGAAGGGTCAACCCATTCGTGAGATTGCCGTTATGCGCCACCGCGAAGCCGCCCACGGAAAGTTCCGCGAAAAGCGGCTGCACATTGCGAAGGATGGTCTCGCCGGTCGTCGAATAGCGTGTGTGCCCGATCGCGGTGTTGCCCGGCAGCTGGTCGATCACGCTCTTCTTCGAGAAGTTGTCGCCCACAAGTCCGAGGCGGCGCTCGGAATGGAAGCGCGTGCCATCGAACGAGACGATGCCGGCCGCCTCCTGCCCGCGATGCTGGAGGGCATGCAGGCCGAGAGCCGTGATCGCGGCCGCATCGGGGTGGCCATGAATACCGAACACCCCGCATTCCTCGCGCAGGTGGTCCGCATCACGAAAGGGATGGTCGTCCCCGAAATCGCGTTCATCCATCGGTTCGGCTTTGTTCATGACCGACAATCCTAGCAGGGGAGACGAATGCGCCGGGTCGTCCTTAAGGCTTGGGCTGGGGGGCGGCCGGCGGCGTTATCGGGGCCGGAGGCACAGGGGCACCGGGACCGGATTGCTTGAATTCCTCCGTCGCCTTCTTGATGGGCGTTGCGATCGATTCGTCGAGATTTTCCGGAAGTATCGCCTTCAGGCGTTCCCAGCTCGTGGTGAGAACGGGCCGGAACTTCGCTTCCGAAACCCATTGCGGCTGCTGCTTCTCGGCCACGAGCCAAGAAAAGAAGCCGAAGCCGATAATGGCGAGCAGGAAACCACGCGCCGCGCCGAACAGGAAGCCGAGGGTTCGATCCAGCGCGCCAATGCGGCTGTCCAGGATGAAATCCGAGAGCTTCGAGGTGACGATATAGCTCACCATCAGGGTGACAAGGAACACGCTACCGAATGCAAGGCCATTCACCAGCAGCGGCGGCTGCTTCGCCACATACTGCACCACATAGGGCGCGGCCTGTGGATAAAAGAAATAGGCGACCACGGCCGCCATCGCCCAGGAGGCAATCGCCAGCACCTCACGCGTGAAACCGCGCACCATCGCAAGAAGGCCCGAAACAAGCACGATTCCAATAACGAGAAGATCGAGAATGGTAACCGGCATTGGGACTCCTTGGGGCGAACGCCAATGCGCCGCATATAACGGCTCGCTTCGGCTTCGTCACCCCGTCTCGGCGGTGCTCAGCCGGAAATTGACGCGGAACTTCGGGGTTTGGCCTTGCCGCCGGCAATCTTGGCCACGACATCGGCGATCTGGCGCAGGGGATGCAGGGCAAGGCCCAGCTTCGCCCCGGCATCCTGGACCCCTTCCGGCAGCAGGGCTTGCGTGAAGCCGAGCTTCACGGCCTCCTTCAGCCTTGCAGCCGCTTGCGGAACGGGCCGCACCAGGCCGGAGAGGCTCACCTCGCCGAACAGCGCCATCTGCGCGGGGATCGGCACATCCGCGAGCGAGGAGACGAGCGCGGCCGCCACCGCGAGATCCGCCGCGGGTTCCATGATGCGGAATCCGCCCGCGACATTCATGTAGACATCATGCTGGCCCAGGCGAACGCCCGCGCGCGCTTCCAGCACGGCCAGCACCATGGCGAGGCGGCTCGAATCCCAGCCCACAACCGCGCGGCGTGGCGTGCCGAGCGCGGAGGGAGTCACCAGCGCCTGAATCTCGATCAGCAGCGGCCGCGTGCCCTCCATGCCGGCAAAGACCGCCGTGCCGGAGACCGTGGCATCGCGCGCGCCGAGAAAGAGGGCAGAGGGGTTCGGCACCTCGACGAGACCCTCGGCGCTCATCTCGAAGACGCCGATCTCATCGGTTGCGCCGAAGCGGTTCTTCACCGCGCGCAGGATTCGGAAATGATGGCCCGCATCGCCCTCGAAGCTCATCACGGCATCGACCATGTGCTCGACCACGCGCGGGCCGGCGATCTGGCCGTCCTTGGTCACGTGGCCCACGAGGATGATCGCCGCGCCGGAACTCTTGGCGAAGCGGATCAACCCTTGCGCTGCCGCGCGCACCTGGGTCACCGTGCCGGGCGCGGCTTCTGCCGCCTCGGTCCACATGGTCTGGATCGAATCAATGATGACGAGGCGTGGCGGGGCACCCTGGCCGAGGGTGGTGAGGATATCCTCGACGCTCGTCTCCGCCGCGAGTTCCACCGGGGCGGATTCCAGCCCGAGACGCTGGGCGCGCAGACGCACCTGACCGGCGCTTTCCTCGCCCGAGATGTAGATTGCGCGGAAATTCCTGCGCGCGACCGCGGCCGCCGCCTGGATGAGCAGCGTGGATTTTCCGATGCCCGGTTCGCCACCGAGCAGGATCACCGAGCCTTTCACGAAGCCGCCGCCGGTCACGCGGTCCAGTTCCGCGATGCCGCTCGCGATGCGCGGGGCATCCATCGCTTCGCCCGTCAGGTTTTCGAGCGCGAAGACGCGTCCCTTCCTCAGCCGCGCGCCACCACTGGCAACTGGCGCGGCTGTGGCAGCCGTTGCGGCTTCCTCGGCGATGGAATTCCATTCGCCGCAGGCATCGCATTTGCCCTGCCAGCGCTGGTGGACCGCGCCGCAGGCCTGGCAGGCGAAGGTGGATGTGCGCTTGGCCAAGATCTTTCCGTTCGGGCGCGAGGGCTGAGACGAATCCGTTGCATGTTAGGCTGGTTTCGTGGGGCATTGAAATGGGGGCGCGGACCCGGATCGGAAGTCTGGAGGCAGGGATCCTTTAAGAGTCGCGTTCTAAACTGCGGGTTGCAATTGACGGATCTGGAGCCGCTTCATGTCTTCCGGGGTCAGCGCCTCGACGTTCGCCCGTGCCAACTCATCCTCGTCGGCCAATGCCCTGGCCCTTCGCAAACGCGTGCTGACCCAATTCCAGATCCGCACTGAGAAGGACGCGGCGAACGCGACCGTGAATGTGCTGAACCAGAGCCTTGAAGCCCAGCGTATCCGCAAGCCCGACGCGCGATCGCTGATGCAGATCCTCAATATTCAGGCCTGATCCACGTAAAGCCGCTCGTATCGCCTCCCGAGATTGGTGAGGATTTCGTAGCCGATGGTCCTCGCGGCCTCGCCCACGCGGTCGATGTCGAGGCCATCGCCGATCAGCGTCGCGAAATCGCCGATCTTCACGCTGCCCCGGGGCAGGCGGGTGATATCCACCGTGATGAGATCCATCGAGACATTGCCCGCGAAGGGGCATTCCCGGCCCGCGATGATCGCATAACCGCCGGCGCGATCAGGTTTCGCGCCGGCATTGCGCGGATAGCCATCGGCATAGCCGCAGGAGAGAGTTGCGATCAGGCTGTCGCGCGTCGCGCGGAAATTCGAATTGTAGCCCACGGTCTCGCCGGCCGGGACGGGCGTGATCTGGATCACCGGTGCCTCAAGCCGCACCACGGCGCGCATCGGGTTCTTCCGTCCCGGCGTGGGGTTGCCACCATAGAGCGCATAGCCGGGCCGCGAGAGCGGATAGCGGCCGGCCGCGGCCGTGAAATGTCCCGAGGAATTGCAGAGGCTAAGGCGAAGAGGCTGATTCGATGTCGAAAGTTCCGGAATCGATGCGCGAGCCTCCTGAATCAGCGTCTCAAGCTCGCCGAACACCCCGATCTGCCGTGCCGTCATCATGTCATCCGGCACTTCCGACGAGACGAAGTGGCTCATGACAAGTGAGAGGTCGTCCCACGGGATTTCGCCCGCGCCGAGCAAATCGCGGAAGATTTCCGGGCGCAGCCCGAGCCGGTTCATGCCGGTATCGACATGCAGGGCCGCGCGCTCCGCCTCGGGCTCCTCATCGCGATAGGCCTGCCAGGCCGTGATTTCCGACACTGTTCCGAGCACGGGCGCGAGCCGATGGGCGCGATAGGCCCCGAGATCACCCGCCGCGAGGCCGTTCAGCACGAAGATTTCGCCCTCGGGCAGCACCGCGCGGGCACGAATGCCCTCGGAGAGATGGGCGACGAAGAAGCTGCGGCAACCGGCCTTGTGCAGGGCCGGGGCGGCCTTCTCGATCCCCAGTCCATAGGCATCCGCCTTGATGACCGCCCCCGCCAAGCCCGGCGCGTTGAGCGCATTGAGTTTTCGCCAATTGTCGGCCAGGGCCCCGAGATCGATCGTGAGCCGCGCGGCCTGCGAGGCGAGGCGGCTCATTCCAGCCGCTCCGGCAGGTAATCTTCCTTCGCGAGGTCGGAGAACTTCGTGATGTTCGCCTCGAATTGCAGCTGCACCGTGCCGGTGGGGCCGTGACGCTGCTTGCCGATGATCACCTCGGCCTTGCCATGCACGCGCTCCATCTCCTGCTGCCACTTCAGGTGCTCTTCGCTGCCGGGCTTGGGCTCGCGGTTGTTGAGGTAATATTCCTCGCGGTAGACGAACATCACCACGTCCGCGTCCTGCTCGATCGAGCCGGATTCGCGCAGGTCCGAGAGCTGCGGGCGCTTGTCGTCGCGGTTTTCGACCTGGCGCGAGAGCTGCGAGAGCGCGATGATCGGCACATTCAGTTCCTTCGCCAGCGCCTTCATGCCCGTGGTGATCTCGGTCAGCTCCTGCACGCGGTTCTCGCCCTTCTTCGAGGCACCGGAAAGAAGCTGGAGGTAGTCGACCACGAGGAGATCCAGCCCGTGCTGGCGCTTCAGGCGCCGCGCGCGCGCCGCCAATTGTGCGATGGAAATGCCGCCGGACTGGTCGATGTGAAGCGGAATGCTCTGCATTTCGGCGACAGCCTGATGCAGGCGGCCGAATTCCTCGCTCGAAACGTCACCGCGCCGGATCTTGAAGGAGGGCACGCCGGATTGTTCGGCGATGATACGGGTTGCGAGCTGTTCGGCGCTCATTTCGAGGCTGAAAAAGCCGACAATGCCGCCCGAGACCGTCTTCAACATGCCATCGGGCTGGCGTTCGCCGCGCCAGGCCCGCGCGATATTGTAGGCGATGTTCGTGGCCAGCGAGGTCTTGCCCATGCCGGGGCGGCCCGCGAGGATGATGAGGTCGCTTCGCTGCAGGCCGCCCATGCGCTGGTCGAGATCCGAGAGCCCCGTCGCGGTGCCCGAAAGGCCGCCATCGCGCTTGTAGGCCTCGCTCGCCATCTGGATCGCGAGGGTCAGCGCCGAGGAGAAGCTCTGGAAGCCGCCTTCGAAACGGCCGCTTTCCGCGAGCGCATAGAGCTTGCGCTCGGCTTCCTCAATCTGCTGGCGGGGTATGTCCTCCACCGGCGCATCATAGGCGCGGCCCGCCATGTCCTCGCCGATCGTGATGAGCGTGCGCCGGAGCGCCAGATCATGCACCGTGCGGCCATATTCGCCGGCATTCGAGATGGTTGTCGCCGCGGCTGCGAGACGGCCGAGATAGGTGGAAACCGTGATGCCGCCGAGATCGACATCCGGCAGATAGGTCTTGATGGTGATGGGTACCGCGACCTTGCCGGCCTTCAGCAGCTTGCCCATCACGTCGAAGATCGCGCCGTGGATCTTCTCGTAGAAATGCTCGGGCTGGAGAAAATCCGACACGCGGTCGAAGGCCTCGTTGTTCACGAGGATCGCGCCCAGCAGGGCCTGCTCCGCCTCCAGATTATGCGGAGCGAGCCGCAAAGGCTGTTCCGGTGAGCTGTCCGGGGCAAGGCGGGCGAGGGCAACCATGGTCGTGATCGTTTCCGTCCGGATGTCCGGTCTCTTGCTTCGGTTCTGCGGCTCTTCCGGGGATTGATCGCGCCACGCGCCACGGCGGCCTGCCGATTGCCCGTTTCGCGATTCCCAAGTCGCCTTCAGCAGAAGCGCAAAGGCCGCGAACAAAAAAGGCCCCCCGTTTCCGGGAGGCCGCATGATGAGCGATTCACACAGTGATTCACAGGCAAAAAATATTGGCCGGGCGCTGTGCATCCTGCCGCTTGAGTGCGGCAGAAAAGCCTCAGAGCTCCGCGCCCGGGCCGGCATCGGCGAGGGCCGCGCCGATTTCGAGGCCGAGATCGTCGAGGTTGTCCTCCTCGCGCACCAGCACATTCTCGCCGCGTGACTGGCGCTCGGCCTCTTCGGGCGAACGGGCGACATTGATCGTCACGCCAACCGAGACTTCCGGGTGCAGGACGATCGAGACCTGATGCAGGCCGAGCGTCTTGATCGGGGTATCGAGCGCCACCTGGCCGCGGTTCAGCGTGAAGCCGCCGGCGGTGACCACATCGGTGATGTCGCGCGCGGAGACCGAACCATAGAGCACGCCCGATTCGCCGGCCTGGCGGATGAGGGTGAAGCTCTGGCCATCGAGCTTGCCGCCCACGGCCTCGGCGTCCTTCCTGCGGGCGAGGTTGTTGGCTTCGAGCTGGGCGCGCTCGGCCGCAAATTTCGACTTGTTCGCTTCGGTCGCGCGGAGCGCCTTGTTGCGCGGGAGAAGGAAGTTGCGGGCATAGCCGTCCTTCACCTTCACCACATCGCCCATCTGGCCCAGCTTGGCCACGCGTTCGAGGAGAATCACTTCCATGGTCTTTGCTCCGTTTGAGGTCGTCTTGTCCGGGGTTGAGGTTCAGCGGTCTCAGCGCTTGCGGTTGCGCAGGTCGAGAAGGTGATCGGCTATGCCGACGCCCACGAGGAGCAGGGCCGGCAGACCGAAAATGAAGATCGAGCCCCAGGCTGCCGCCAGCAGCAGCCCGCGGCCATTCTGGCCGGCGAGGCGCATATGCAGCACCGCAAGGCCCTGAAGCATCAGCAGGAAACCAAGTCCCAAGGCGAGGATCGCCGCGAAGACACCGGTATAGCCATCCCACATGCCGACCAGCAGCGTGGCACCGAGCAGGATGAGGCTGCCGCCGGGCAGGCGGAACCCGTTGAACGCCGGCTTCCCATAGATCAAACGGCCCGAACGCTCCGCCACCATCGCACCGAAGGCCGCGCTCATCACCAGCGTCACGATGATGATGAGACCGGAAAACGGCAGCATGATCGACGCCATCAGTTCGACGACCCGGTTGAAAGTTGCGGGGTCCGCCAGCGCCGGGTTGCCGGGGACGGACATGACCCGCAGGCCATCGGCCACGAATTCACGCAAATGCGACATGAAGCGCGCATAATCCGGCTCGATCCATAGCGACGTGACCACGATCACCATCGCGAGATAGCCGGCCATGGCCAGCGCGAGCTGGCCCGTGAGGATGCCGTCGCGGCGGATATCCCGATCCGGCGCGGCAAAGGCACGCTCGGCCGCCGCGGGGATGACAAAGGCCGGCAAGGCGAAAAGGGTGGCGAAGGCCATCGCGGCGCGATTGCCGGTGGCAAGGTCGATCAGGATCGCGCCGAACAATCCGGCAAGGGCACCTGCCAGCGCGTGCCAGCCGAAGCTCGTGATGAAGAGCGGCAGCGGTGCCACGAGAAACAGGAAGGCGAGCGACACCACCCCCGGCGTCAGCATCCCCGAAAGGAGCGCCGAGGCAAAGCCCGCAAGGCCCGCCAGAAGGACGATCTGCACCATCGTCTCGTTGTCCCGAAACCGGATTTTCCGGCGGTTCGAAGCGAAAAGCGCGTGAGGCGGCGTCTTTTCGGTTCAGCGGATCCGAGCGGATTTCAACCGCCCGGACGACTTTCCAGGAGCATTTTCCAGCGAAGCCGAGCCCGGTCCGCGTGAAGAAAATGCGCAGGGTCAAACCAGGGGCGGAAGCCCCTGGCCTCGAAACCGGCGAGCAAGCCCGCCGGTTCTGTTTTTCAGCAGGCGGCCGAAGCCGCTGCCATCACTTGATCACGAAGGGCAGCAGGCCGAGGAAGCGGGCGCGCTTGATCGCCTGGGCGAGGTCGCGCTGCTTCTTGGCCGAGACAGCCGTGATGCGGGAAGGAACGATCTTGCCGCGCTCCGAGATGTAGCGAGAGAGGAGCTTCACGTCCTTGTAGTCGATCTTCGGGGCGCCATTGCCAGTGAACGGGCAGGACTTGCGGCGGCGGAAGAACGGGCGGCGTGCGGGCTGGCTCATCAGACTTCCTCCTCGGCGACATCATCCACAACCGCATCTTCGCGGTCACGGCGGCGGGGGCGGTCGTCACGGCCGCCACGGTCGTCGTCGCGATCCCGGTCGCGGCGCTGGAGCATCACGGAGGGGCCATCCTCGAGCGCCTCGACCTTCACGGTCATGAAGCGGAGAATGTCTTCGGAGATGCGCATCTGGCGCTCCATCTCGGCCACGGCGGCGGCCGGAGCGTCGATGTTGAACAGCGCATAATGCGCCTTGCGGTTCTTCTTGATGCGGAACGCGAGGGATTTCAGCCCCCAGTATTCCACCTTCGTCACCGCGCCGCCCTTCTGCTCGATGACGGACTTGTAGGTCTCGGTCATCGCTTCAACCTGCTGCGCCGTGACGTCCTGGCGCGCCAGGAACACGTGCTCATACAAAGCCATAGCTCTTTGCCTTCTGTCATGCCCGGAATGGGCGTCTCTCCCCTTTGGCGCGAAGCCCTTCGAGCCGATGGAAGGCTCGATCCGTTCACGAAGGCGTTGACACGGGAGACCGAGGTTCGAAACCTCTGCCGGAAATCCGGCTCTCCGTTCAGCCACCGGCCATCGGGGAAGTGCGGCGGATAAGCCAATCACCGGAAAAACGCAAGCGAAACCGCAAGAAAGCGAAACCGCGAGAAAGCGTCGATTCAATCCACGCTGGTGCAGACGCGGGTGCCCGAGCAGCGCGTCGTGGGTGGCGCGCTCGGCGCCGGCGCCTCGATCACGGCCATCGGCGCCGTGATCACCCGACCGGCCGAGCGGGGAACCTGCGCGGGCGGCGCACCGGCGGCACTCGCCGTTTCCGGCGCGCCCGGCGCCTGCGGCAGGCTGACCCGCGACGGCAGGTTCGAGCCGCCCGGCGTCACGGGCGAGGGGGCGGGCCCGATCTGGCTCGGCGCGGCCACCGGGGCCGCCGGCTGGCCCGAGAGCAGCGCGCGGGCGGAGACCGCCATCTCCTCATGCACGGCCCGGAGCACGCGGGCCGGTTCCGGCACGCCATTCTCCACCAACGCATTGCGCGAGAGCGTCACCGGCACGCGCCGCAGCGGGCCGGCGATCCGCGTCTGCGCGCCGCTGGCATCGGTCTGGATCGCATCGACGCCGACATGGATCTCCACAACGTCGCTCGCCTTCTCGAGCACCACGGCGGTGGGATAGAGAATGAGCGAGGAGGGCGGCAGCGGCGTACCAATCGAGGCTGCGCGCGCCGGGTAGGGCGCCAGCGCCTTCGCGATCTCCACATTCGAATAGGCGATATCCCCGCGCGAAAACGCCGGAACAAGCGCCTGCGAGAGCTGGTTATTGCGTGTCTTGGTGATCGCGGTCGCCGCGACCACGCCGACGAGCCCGAAGGCCACGCCGAGGCCAAGCCCGAGAGCGACATCACCGCCCTCCGCGCTGTAGGCATAGAGATAACGCGAGGAGCCGAGCCGCGCGAGCAGGCCCGGTTCGTTCAGCGCGGGGCTGTGCTCCGCCACGAGAATGGGCGTCGGCGCGCCATTCGGGCCAGCGGCGAGATTGGCGCGGGTGGTCTGGCACGCCGCGACGGACAGGGCCACGAGCCCGGCGAGGCCCGCCCGGCCGAACAATCTGAGACGCGACATCTCTTCCCCCAACGCACCCAAGCCGTTGTGCCGATAGCAAATGCAAGGTCCGCTTGCAATGTTGCGAGGTCTGCCGCCATCGGTGCTTTCGGGGGAAAACCGGGCTTCGCCTTGACTTTACCCCGCCCCGATCGCATCAGGCGAGCCGTTTGCCGTGCTGAACGGGTCAGTTCAGGCCAGATTGCGAGGGTCTCATGTCGAAAACCGCGTTCCTCTTTCCCGGCCAGGGCAGCCAGGCCGTGGGCATGGGCCAGTCGCTCGCCGCAAATTTCGCCGCGGCCCGCGCCGTGTTCGACGAGGTGGATGCGGCTTTGGGGCAGAAGCTCTCGGCCCTGATGTTCGAGGGCCCGGAAGACCAGCTCACGCTCACCGCCAATGCCCAGCCCGCGCTGATGGCCGTTTCGCTCGCGGTGATCCGCGTGCTGGAAGCGGAAAAGGGCCTCGATCTCGCGAAAGCGGCGAATTTCGTGGCGGGTCACAGCCTCGGCGAATACTCCGCTTTGGCCGCCGCAGGCGCGCTCACGATCTGGGAGACGGCCAAGCTTCTGCGCATCCGCGGCGATGCGATGCAGGCGGCCGTGCCGGTGGGGCAGGGTGCGATGTGTGCGCTAATCGGCGCCGAATGGGAGCTTGCCGCCGAAATCGCCCGCGAGGCCGCCCAGAATGAAGTCTGCGATGTCGCGAACGACAATGGCGGCGGGCAGGTGGTGCTCTCCGGCCACAAGGGCGCGATCGATCGCGCCATCGAGATCGCCAAGGCGAAGGGCGTGAAGCGCGCGCTGCCGCTGCCGGTCTCGGCGCCGTTCCATTCCTCGCTGATGCAGCCGGCGGCCGACCGCATGCGCGAGGCGCTCGCGGGTGCCGCCATTCGGGCGCCGAAGGTGCCGGTGGTCGCGAATGTGCTCGCCGCGCCGGTGACCGACCCGGAGGCGATCCGCCGTCATCTCGTCGAGCAGGTCACCGGCTCGGTGCGCTGGCGCGAGAGCATGATCTGGCTGGGCGCGAACGGCGTCACGCGCTTCATCGAATGCGGTTCGGGCAAGGTGCTCGCGGGCCTCGCCAAGCGTGCGGTGGCCGGTTCTGAGGCCACGAGCCTCGGTTCGGCGGATGATGTATTGGGCTTCCAATGAGATTCCGCGTTTCGGCCGGTGTCATCGCAATCGACGCACAGCGCCGCGTGGCCTTGGTCCGGCATGTCAAGGCGGGGCATTATGACTTCTGGGTTGCTCCCGGAGGCGGCGTGGAACCGGGAGAAGACTTGCGCGCCGCCGCCCGGCGCGAGGCTTCGGAAGAGTCCGGACTTTCGGTGCAGGATCTGCGCCTGATTGCGATCGAGCAGCTCATCGGCTCCCTGAGCTATTCGCATCAGGTGAAGCACTGGTTTTTTGCAAGGGTCGAGGGTTCGGTTCCCCTCGTCACCGATGACGCTTCGACCGCGCGTGAGGGCATCGTCGAGGCGCAGTGGCTGTCTCGTGACAATCTTTCGGGCAAGCTTGTCTTTCCGTCCCTCTTAGGGGGCGAATTCTGGGATGCGCTGGACGCCGGTTTCCCGGATGTCACAATCCTTCCGCCGCGTGTCATGGCTTTTGAATGATGGAGACTCCCATGTTTGATCTTTCCGGCAAATTCGCTCTCGTCACCGGCGCGTCCGGCGGCATCGGGTCTTCCATTGCCGAGGCTTTGCACGCGCAGGGCGCGACCGTCTGCCTCTCGGGCACGCGCCGCGAGGCGCTGGAGGCCGTGGCCGGAAAGCTCGGCAGCCGCACGCATATCGTGACGGCAAACCTCTCGGATCGTGCATCCGTCGAGGCCCTCGTGCCCGAGGCCGAGAAGGCGCTTGGCGGGCTCGACATCCTTGTCAACAACGCGGGCATCACGCGCGACAACCTCTTCATGCGCATGAAGGATGAGGAGTGGGATCAGGTTCTCGCGGTGAACCTCACCTCGTCCTTCATCCTCGCGCGCGCGGCCGTGAAGGGCATGATGAAGCGCCGTTTCGGCCGCATCATCGGCATCACGAGCGTCGTCGGCGTCACCGGCAATCCGGGCCAGGCGAATTACTGCGCGGCCAAGGCCGGCATGATCGGCATGACGAAGAGCCTCGCGGCGGAGGTCGCGAGCCGGGGAATCACCGTGAATTGCGTGGCACCGGGCTTCATCGAAAGCGCGATGACGGATGCGCTGAACGAAAAGCAGCGCGAGGCGATCATGGCCTCGATTCCGGCGGGCCGCATGGGCAAGGGCGCGGAAATCGCGAGCGCGGTGGCCTATCTCGCCTCCGTGGAGGCCGCTTACGTCAACGGGCAGACCCTGCATGTGAATGGCGGCATGGCGCGCATCTGAGCCATCCTTTCCGGGAAATCCCCGAGTTTGGTTGCACCGCAACGTTGACATTCCTTTCCCAATCCTGAAAGGGAAGTCCCGGTTGCGACGCGCTTCGCCAAAGAGCGGGGATGTGCGCACGGGGGTATTCTTAAGTCAGAACAGAGAAGGTTTAGCCATGAGCGATGTCGCCGAGCGCGTGAAGAAGATCGTGATCGAGCATCTCAGCGTCGATGCGGACAAGGTTGTCGAAGGCGCGAACTTCATCGACGATCTGGGCGCGGACAGCCTCGACACCGTCGAGCTGGTGATGGCGTTCGAGGAAGAATTCGGCGTCGAGATCCCGGATGACGCCGCCGAGACGATCCAGACGGTCGGCGACGCGGTGAAATTCCTCGAGAAGAACGCGGCCTGACGGCGCCGGCCCCATGCTGCGCCGGGTGGTCATCACGGGTCTGGGAATGGTCACGCCGCATGGCTGCGGCGTGGAACCGACCTGGAGGAACGTGCTGGATGGTCGCTCGGCGGCCCGGCCGGTGGAGCATTTCAACGTGGCGGATCTGCCGGCGCGCATTGCCTGCCAGATTCCGCGCGGAAACGCCCCCGGCGAATTCAATCCCGACGACTGGATGGACCCGAAGGACCAGCGCCGCGTCGATCCTTTCATCGTCTATGCGATGGCTGCGGCGAAACAGGCGCTGGACGATGCCCGCTGGCACCCATCCACGCCCGACGAGCAGAACTCCACCGGCGTCATCATCGGCTCCGGCATCGGCGGCATCGAGGGCATCAGCGAAACGGCCCTGCTTCTGGCCGAAAAGGGCCCGCGCCGCGTCTCCCCCTTCTTTATTCCAGGCCGGCTGATCAATCTTGCCTCGGGCTATGTCTCCATTGCCCATGGGCTCAAGGGTCCGAACCATTCGGTCGTCACCGCCTGTTCCACCGGCGCGCATGCCATTGGCGACGGTGCGCGGATGATCGCGCTCGGCGATGCCGATGTGATGGTCGCGGGAGGTGCGGAATCGCCAGTCTCGCGCATTTCGCTTGCGGGCTTCGCGGCCTGCCGCGCCCTGTCCACCAGCTTCAACGATACCCCGGAGAAGGCCTCGCGCCCCTATGACAAGGATCGCGACGGCTTCGTGATGGGCGAGGGCGCCGGCGTGGTGGTGCTCGAGGAACTCGATCATGCCAGGGCCCGTGGCGCCACCATCTATGCCGAGGTGATTGGCTACGGGATGTCTGGCGATGCCTATCACATCACCTCGCCCAGCGAGGATGGCGATGGCGCATTCCGCTGCATGCAGGCGGCGCTGAAGCGCGCGGGCGTTTCGGCTGGCGAAATCGATTACATCAACGCGCACGGCACTTCGACGCCGGTGGGCGACGAAATCGAATTGCGCGCGGCCGAAAGGCTGCTCGGCAACCAGGCGGGGCGCGTCTCGATGTCTTCCACGAAATCCGCCATCGGCCACCTGTTGGGTGCCGCGGGCGCGGTGGAGGCGATCTTCACGACACTGGCGATCCGGGATCAGGTCGCGCCGCCTACCATCAATCTCGACAATCCGTCGGTGGAAACACCGATTGATCTCGTGCCGCACCGGGCCCGCAAGCGCGAGATCAACATGGCGCTGTCGAACTCGTTCGGTTTCGGCGGCACCAATGCCTCGCTGGTCCTGCGTCGCTATGCGTCGTGAGCCTCAGCCCGGCTTTCGCCATAATCCTGCGGGAAGAGGAGAGGGAAAGCGCGCCGTGTTCCTTGGGCCGCTTCGAAATGTCCGCTTCGGCGCGGACCCTGCGAGCCCGGCATGACCTCGACGCCCGACCCGAATTCCAAACCCGACCCGTCCCGGCCGGAAGCCGGCAAGGGCGAGCCGGAAAAGGCAGGCTGGCTGGCCCGCAAGCGCGCGCGCCCCGGAGCGGGCGAGGCTGTGAAGGCAGAGCCTGCACCGCCGCCGCCGCGCAAGAAGCGCAAGACCGGCATCACCGCCCTGTTCTCGGGGCTGATGACTGCGGCCGTGTTCCTGCTCGTGGCAGTTTTCGCGGGCGTGACCCTCGCCCATCGTGAATTCTCCGAGCCCGGCCCGCTGCAGACCGACAAGGTCGTGATCATCGAGCGCGGCTCGACCACCGAGGACATCGTCGAGACACTGACGCGCGAAGGCGTGGTCACCCGCCCCAGCCTGCTCTGGGCCGTGCTGCTCTGGCGCGATATCAGCTCGAAATTCAGTTCGGAAGGCGCGAACCGCCGGGCCAAGAGCGGTGAATATCTCTTCCGGCAATCCGCCTCGATGAGCGAAGTGGTGGATGTCATCACCTCGGGACGCTCGATCCAGCATGCGATCACCATTCCCGAGGGCCTGACCAGCGAGCAGATCGTCGAGCGCCTGATGCAGAATGAGCTGCTCACGGGGGAGATCGAGAGCATCCCCGCCGAAGGGGCGCTCCTTCCCGATACCTATCGCATCAGTCGCGGCACCAGCCGCGAGGCGCTCATCGCCCGCATGGCCAGCGAGCAGCGCCGGGTCCTGAACGAGATCTGGAGCCGCCGCGCGAAGGATATTCCCCTGCGCAATCCGCGGGAACTGGTGACGCTCGCCTCGATCGTCGAGAAGGAAACGGGCCGCGCGGATGAGCGACCGCGGGTCGCCAGCGTGTTCTACAATCGGCTTGAGAAGAAGATGCGGCTGCAATCCGATCCGACGATCATCTATGGCCTTGTCGGCGGCAAGGGCAGCCTTGGCCGGCCCATCAGCCGCGCCGATATCGATCGCCCCACGGCCTACAATACCTACACAATCCCGGCCCTGCCGCCGGGGCCCATCGCCAATCCCGGGCGCGCGGCCATGGAAGCGACCGCCAATCCTTCGCGCACGCGCGACTTCTATTTCGTGGCCGATGGCACCGGGGGCCATGCCTTTGCCGAGACGCTGGAACAGCATAACCGCAATGTTGCCCGCTGGCGCCAGATCGAGTCGATGCGGGCGGCGATACCGGCCGCTCCGGGGCTCCAGCCTGTGCCAGGTGCGCCGGCGGCTGCCTCCGCCGATGGCGCCACCGCGCCGCAGGTGCAGGGCTTCTCCCAGCCGGATCGTCGGCCGGGCCAGGTCACCACACCGGCTCCGGCGGGACGGCCCGCCGGCACGCCTGATCCTCCTGCGGCCCGGGCGGCCCCCCAGCCCAACTGACAATCCCCTTCGGCCTCGTCCCATTCCCGGTGCGATCCATGGTCCATGACGTTCCTTCTCGTTCACCCGGCCGCAGGGGCGTGATGCTCGTCATCTCCTCGCCCTCGGGGGCCGGCAAATCCGCCCTGTCGCGCGCGCTGCTCGACAAGGATCGCGAAGGACGCCAGCAGATCGTCCTCTCGGTCTCGGTGACCACCCGCCCGAAGCGGGCGAGCGAGATCGACGGCGTGCATTATCATTTCGTGGATATCGAGACGTTCGAGCGCATGCGCGATCGCGGCGAATTGCTGGAATGGGCCGAAGTCCATGGCAATTTCTACGCGACCCCCCGCAAGCCGGTGGAAGCCGCGCTGACCGATGGCAGGGACGTGCTCTTCGACATCGACGTGCAGGGGACGCTGCAGCTCTACCGCACCATGCGGGATGATGTGGTGAGCGTCTTCATCCTGCCGCCCTCCATCGCCGAGTTGCAGAACCGGCTACGCCGCCGCGCGGAGGATGCCGAAGCGGTGATCCAGCGCCGCCTGCACACGGCCGAGCGTGAGCTCGAGGCCTGGCAGGATTACGACTATGTGCTGGTGAACGAGGATCTCGACACCTGCTTCCAGCAGCTTGAATCGATACTCGAATCCGAGCGGTTGAAGCGCGTGCGCAATCCGGGTCTGGCCGGGCGCCTGGCAATCCTGCAGCAAGATCTGAAGGATGTACTCGCTCAGCCGCGCTGAGCGTCGAGCGCGTTGGCGAGCGCCACGAACCCCGCCACAGGCACGGTCTCGGGGCGCGCCGTCGGGTCGATGCCCGCAATCGCCAGCGCGGCCTCAAAGCCGTCGAGCGATTTCAGGCTCTGCCGCAGCATCTTCCGGCGCTGGTTGAAGGCCGCCGCCGTCACCTGTTCCAGCCTTTCGAGGCGGCAGGCAAGGGGCTTGGCGCGGGGACGGAGGGTTACGACGCTGGAAGTCACCTTCGGCGGCGGCGTGAACGCCGCAGGCGGGAGATCGAAGGCGATATGCGCCTCCGTCCGCCAGCCTGCGAGGATGCCGAGGCGCCCATAATCCGAAACCTCAGCCGGCGTGGCGACGATCCGCCTCGCCACCTCCCGCTGGAACATCAGCGTGAGGCTTTCCCATGCAGGAGGCCAGGGCAGGCGCAACCAGCCGATCAGAAGTTCGGTGCCGATGTTGTAGGGCAGGTTCGAAACGATGCGCGTGGGGGCTCCCCGCGCGAGCGCTTCGTAATCCGCCTTGAGCGCATCGCCCTCGACGATGCGGAGGCGGCCGGGATAGCGGGCGGCAATTTCCTCCAGCGCGGCGATGCAGCGCCGGTCCCGCTCGATGGCCACCACTTCCGCCGCTCCGGCCGCAAGCAGCGCACGGGTGAGGCCACCCGGACCGGGGCCGACCTCAATGACGCGTCGCCCCTCGAGCGGGCCAGCCTCGCGGGCAATCTTCGCCGTGATGTTGAAATCCAGCAGGAAATTCTGCCCAAGGCTCTTCAAGGCCGCGAGGCCATGGGCGCGGATGACCTCGCGAAGGGGCGGAAGGCCATCCTGGAAGGCCGCCATCAGCGGTTCATCCGGATTTCCATGGTCTTGCGCAGTTCGGCGATATAGCTGCGCGCGCGCTCCGTGATGCGCTGCTGGCCGAGGCGCTCGGCCACTTCCGCGCGCAGGGCCTGCGATACCGGGCGGGGATTGCGCTCGCACACCGCGACCATCTCGATGCCCTGGTCCGTGCGGAATGGCGCCGTAAGCTTGCCGACCGGCGTGCGCTCGAGGACCTTCAGTAGCGCCTCGCCAAGCTGGTCCGAAGAGCGCAGCTGTGCCGGCCGGATCGCCACATCGGGGAGAGTCCGCAATTCGTCGAACCCCGTCTCGCAGCCGGAGAAGCGGGCACGCGCGGCATTGGCCGCAGCCTCCCGCGCGCCAGGCGAGACACCGCGGGGCACGACGAAGACGACATTGCGGATGAAGTAATCCACGATCGGCTTCTGCTTTCGCATCTCCTCGTCGATGGCCTTCTCGAGATCGCCGGCGGAAACCTGCGACCCCTTCCGGGCCTGATCACGCAGCAGGACCTGCCAGGCGAGATCGGCGCGGATCCTGTCGCGCAGGTTGGAGGGCTCGATACCCGATTGCCGCAGCGCCGCATCAAAGGCCGCGATATCACGCCCGCCGCTCTTGGCGATGCGGGCATATTCCACCTCCACGCCTTCCTCTGTCACGCGATAACCGGCGCGACGGGCCTGGATGAGCTTCACCTTGTCGTCGACCAGTTCCTCGATTGCGGCGCGGCGATCGATGCGGCGCCCTTCGACGAGCTGCACGATCCGCATGCGCTGCGCGACGTCAAAATCCGTGATCGGCAGGCCGTTCACGGTCGCGATGACGTTCTGGGAATGCGCCGGAACGGCGGTCAACCCGGCAAAAGCGAGCGCCAAAACCGCGAGCAGCAGCTGTCGAACCCTTGTCATCATGCCAAAACCCATGCCCGATGCACCTTACCTCGTGCGGTTCGAGAACTGGCTCTCGATCAGATCCCGCAGCGTCAGGCGCATCAGGATCGTGCTGGTGGTGCGATTGGTCGGCTGGCCGCCGGCGGCGGTCAGCGAGAGATAGTCGGAATTGGCGCGCGTATAGGTCACCGAGAAATCGGTGCACTCATCCCGGTAACCCATGCCCAACGTGGTGGCCGCCACGCGCCATTGCGTGCCGCTATAGGTCTGGCCCAGCGTATTCGCGACAGAGCGCTGGCTGAGATAACGATCCATATCGAAGAGAACGGAACCTGCCACGTAGAAATTCTGCGGCAGATCCACCTTCGACTGCAGGAACAGGCCCTCGCGGCGCAGCGGGTAGCCCAGCTCGGGCTGCGGCGAGATCCGGGTATAGACCGCGCTGAAATTCACCTTGCCCAGGGTGCTTGTCGCAGAGAGATCGAAACGACGCAGGCTCAGGTTCTTCTCGTCATAGCGACCGCGCGCCGTGAAGTTCATGTTGGAGAAGGGCTGCACCGTGACCGCCGTCACGTAATCCGAGCGGGAGCTTTCGAGGCCCGAATTGCGGCCAGTATTCGCAAGATCAAAAGCCGCAAAGGAATTGCGGCCGGCCAGATGCACCGACTGGCCGAACAGAACAGAGGTGAAGAACTCGCCGTTCGAGCGGAAGGAGTAACGGCCGCCATAATTCAGGCGCGAGCCGCCTTCCACGCGGTCATAACCGGAGAACTTGTTGATCGAGAAGATCGAGTTCTCGTCAAAGACGAGGCTCTGCGCATCCTCGTTCGGCAGGTTGCCGATCTGGGCCTCATTCGGCCTGAGGATCACCTGCGCGATGGGCTCGACATGGTGCGTGCCGAGCGCCGTCTGCGCGAAGAACGGATAGCGGTATTCGAGGCCCAGGCTCGGCATGGCCCGGAACAGGAAATTGTCGCGGTTGTTGCCGAGGAAGTTCGATTGCTGCGCATTCGAGAAGCCCTGGCCGATAAAGCCCTGCAAAGTCTGGTCCGGCGAGTTGAAGCCGCTGAGATTCTGCCGGAGATAGGCGAAATCCGCACGCATGCCGAAAAACGGAGTCCATTCCTGCCCCAGCGGATCGATGAAGCGGCGGCGCCAGTTCATCTCGGCCGTGTTGCGGACATATTCACCCGCGAAGCCGCGCAGCAGGCATTGGCCAGGGCGATAGGCGCCCTTCGTGGTCGCGCCGCCATCGGTCGAATAGATGCAGGGCATGTAAAGACCGGTCGAGTTCGCGGCGTAAAGCAGGCCACCCGGGGTGAAGGTCGGGTTGCTCGGCTGCGCCAGGGCCTGGAACAGGGCCGCCTCGCGCTGGATGGCCGCGCCATTGGCGCTCAGCCGCAATTCGCCACCGAGATTATCGAGCGTGAAGCGACGGTCGAAATCATAGGAGGGCGCCACGCGTTCGATCTGTTTCTGCCAGTCGCCCGCGGTCAGGCCGAGGAAGGCAAAGGCCGAGATGTCCATCCGGCTGCGCGCGCCCTGGCCGCGCAGGTATATCTCGGAGATCGATTCGCTCAGGAACATGTTCGAGAGCGTCTGCGGCTTGATCTTGTAATCCGTGAAATAGTGCTTGTCGGTCGCCCAGGCTGCATTCCAGCCGAAGGCCCACTTCTCGTTGAGGTAGAACTTGCCCCTGCTTTCGACGGAGCCGCGAAAATCCTTCGCGCCCGCGCCGAGAAATGGCTGGGTGGGGAAGAGCTCCGGACGTTCCTGCCAGATGCCGTTCACGCGGAGATTGTAGCTGCCATGCTCCAGCCGGTGACGCCAGAAAAGATCAAGATGCGCGCCCTGCCGGCTGAAGGCCGTGGGCGTGAAGGTCAGGTCATAGTTCGGCGCAATCGACCAGAAGATCGGCAGGCTCACGCCGCGGCCAAGGCGTGATTTGTTCATGAAGCGTGGCGGCAGAACGCCGGAGAGATTACGGACCGAGGGATCAGGGGCGTTGAAGAACGGGATCCACGCCACCGGCACGCCCCAGAATTCGATGGTGGCGTTCTCGTAATAGATGCGGCGCTCGGAATTCTTGTGAATGATGCGCGCGGCCTTCACCTGCCAGAGCGGCGGACGCTCCGGGTTGTCCTTGCAGGGTTCGCAGGAGGTGAAGGTGCCGTTCTGAAAAACGGTCGTCTCGCCATCCGTGCGCTCGGCGCGGGCGGCGGAGAACCGGTTGCGCTCGACGGTCTCCACGCGCAGGCTGTCGATGAAGCCGTCGCGGAAATCGTCGGTCAGGTCGAAGCGGGTGCCAAAGGACTTCGTGCCGTCCGAGTCGGTCATGCGCGCATTGCCCTCGGCATAGACGCGCTTGGTCTTGCGATCATAGATGACGCGATCCGCCTCCAGCACCTTGCCCTGGTAGTAGATCTGCACGTCGCCACTGGCGGTCACGCGGTCGCGGTCGCGGTCGTAGATGATCTCCTTCGCGTCCACGAGCATGCGCGAGCGTTCGCCCGTCGCGCTGGCGCGCGTGAGCCGATCGTTCAGGGTCTGAGCGGAAAGCCCGGTCGAAGCGGCATCCAGCGCGAGCAGGAACAGCCCCGAGAAAGCCGCCAGACCGAGCTTGCGGAACGTTAACCAACTCTCGCGATTCTCCGGCGAATCGTCCCTCATCACCCGTCTTCCTTGTTCAGAAGCACGAGCACGCTCATGGCGGAGGCAAACAGAGGGGCGGCCCAGGCGGCGAGCGTTGTGCTGACAACGCCGGCATTTCCCAGGTCTTCGGCGACTTCCGTCGCGATATAGAGGCCAAAACCAGCCACCACTCCACCAAGCACCATTGTCGCCAGGCCACCAGAACGCAGAAATTTTAAAGAAAAACAAGCGGCAACGAGAACCATCGCGACCAGCAAGGCCGGCCGCGCCCATAACGACTGATAGATGAGGCGATACCGCGTCGTGTCGAGACCTGCAAGCTCCAGCCGCTCGATGATGCCGGGGAGGGACCAGAAGGAAACAGCCTGCCCCGGTCCGAGGGCCGAGCGCATCTCCTCCGGCGTGAGGTTGGTCGCCACGAGATAGACAGAGTAACTCTCGGGCTCATGATCCTCCGAGACCACACGGGCCTGCTCCAGCCGCCAATAGCCCGCTCGCAGACGGGCCACCGGCGCCTCGACGCGCTCCACAAACTGGCCGCGCTCGTCCATCACGAAGAATTGCACGCCGCGCAGCGTATCGTTGGCGGAATCGAGCGCCGTCGCGCGGATGATCGCCTCGCCATCGATCGAGCGCTGACGCAGCCAGATGACGCTGCCGAGGGTCGCGCCGCCGCGCCGGAAGAGATGGGCCTCCAGCGTGTTGGCCCGATCCTTGAACTTCGTCGCGACGGGATTGTAGACCGTCACCACAAGGCCGCCAATGACCAGCGCCAGGATGATCGCCGGCGTCAGGAACTGCCAGGCCGAATAGCCCGCCGCGCGCGCCACCACGAGTTCCAGCCTGCGGGAAAGGGCGATGAAGCTCGCCATCGCGCCGAAAAGCATGCCGAAGGGAATGACCTGCTCGGCGGTCGCCGGCGTGCGGAACAGGGCGAGCTTCGCCATGGTGCCGGCGCCGGCCCCCACGGAATCGCCCGCGCGGCGCATCAGCTCGACGAGATCGAGCGTGTAGATCAACGCGAAGATCGTGAGGAACACGATCATCATGGCGGAGAGAAACCGCCGGGCGAAATAGAGCCCCAGCGTGCGGCCGATCATCATCCCGCGACCCTCCGGCGGAAGGGCAGGCGCAGGAGGATCGCCCCCGGGATCCGCGCCCAGTCGAATTCGGGCAGCAGCTTCCGGCGCTGCGGCCAGAAGGATCGCCAGGCCATGAAGCCGGCAATCGCGGTCGAGAGCAACGGCACGGCATACATCAGCGGCACGCCCGCCGCGCTGCGCACCGCAAAGCTCGCGGCCGCGAAACCGGCGATGCGCATCACCACCAGCGCGACCACGGCGCCGAAAATCGCCTGGCCGCGCCCCTGCCGCGTCGTGCGCGCACTGCCGAGGGCGGCAAATGCAATCGCAAGCGTCGCAAAGGGGTAGAGCGGGTTTGTCAGCCGGTCATGCAGTTCGGAACGGAAACGCCCATAGATCGACTGCACGTAAGGATCGTCCCGGTCGAGTGTGAGAAGCTCGCTCGTGCGGCGCTCGCGCGGCTTGTACTGAATGGGCCCGCGCCCCTGCTCGAACTGGTTGAGATCGAACACATAGCGCTCGAAGCCGATGAGTGTGGAGCCGCGCGCGCCGCTCTCCTGCCGCTGCATGGAGCCTTTCTCGAGAACCAGGTAGGTCGCGCCATCCACCTCCACGACCTGACCGCGCTCCGCGAGATAGGCCGCCGCGAGATTGGGGTCACGCGAATCGTGGATCATCACCCCGCCCATCGCCCCGCCGGGAAGCCGCTCGCGGTAATGGAAAGTGATGCCGCGTTCGATCTCGATGAACTTCCCCTCCTGCAGGATTCGCGTCACCACATCCGCCCGCACCTTCGTGATGATGGTGCGGAGCGCCCGGAAGCTCTCGGGCATTGCGAACAGCGTGATGGAGCCGACGATCAGGGTTACCACCACCGTGAGCATCGCGAAGGGGCGCAGGATGATCATCGGCGAGAGGCCGGCCGCGTTCATCACGATGAGTTCGCTGTCGGAATTGAGCCGGTTCAGCGTGTAAAGAATCGCGATGAACAGCGCGAGCGGCGCGATGATCATCACGAGGGCCGGCACGCTCAGCATGGTCACTTCAAGGAAAAGCAGAATCGTCTGGCCCTTGCCGGTGACGAGGTTGAGCTCGCGCAGGGCCTGCGTGACCCAGATGATCCCGGTCAGCGCGAAGAGACAGGCGAATAACGCCACCGCCGCAATCCGCAGGATGTATCGCTCGATCATGCTCATTTCGCATTCTTTCCTGCCGCGAAATCGCGGCGCTCGCAAGGCAGGTGACGCAGGGCGCGAAGCGGGGTCGAATTCTGCGTGCCGGATTAACGGAAAACCTCGCCCAAACCCTTCTGGCCCTTGCGGGAAAGGGCGATCCGCTCCACGTTGCCCAATGTGACCATCCGCCGGGAATCATGGGAATTTGCGCTTTCGCTCTCCCAGACCGGACGATCTGACGAGGATTTCATGGCCCAGAGCCCGACCATCACCTTCGTTCCCCTCTCGCAGGAGCCGGCCAGTCCCGTGCTCGGCCTCTTCGCGAACGAGGCGGGCATTTCGGCGCAAACCGCCGCGTTGATCGGCGAGAAGCCGGCCCAGCGGCTGGCCCAGGCGATCAAGGCCGAGGAATTCAAGGGCAAGGGCGGTTCTTCGCTGTCGCTGCCGGCCGAGCCCGGCTTCGGGCAGGAGGCGACGCATGTGCTGCTGATCGGCCTTGCTGGCGACGAGGAGAACCCCGCGCCGAATGCCGTGCGTCTGGGCGGGCAGGCGCTGTCGAAGCTTCCGAAGAATCGCCCGGCGAGCCTCGTTCTGCTTGGACCAAAGGCTCCGTTCACGCCGCAGGAGGCCGCCGATTTCGCCCTCGGAATGATGCTCGCCGCCTACAAGTTCGACCATTATCTGACGAAAAAGAAAGAGGATAATGGCACGCCCACATCCATCCTGCTGCATGTGGAAGATCCTGTCGCCGCCCGCCGCGCCATGAAGGCCCGCGAAGCAGCCTATGGTGGCGTGGCGCTCGCCCGCGACCTCGTGAACGAGCCGCCGAACGTGCTGACCCCGGTGGAATTCGCCTCCCGCGCCGAAAAGCTCGAAAAGCTCGGCGTCGAGATCGAGATCCTCGACGAGAAGGCCATGAAGAAGCTCGGCATGCGCGCGCTTCTGGGCGTGGGGCAGGGCTCCGAACAGGAGAGCCGCCTCGTCATCATGAAATGGATGGGCGCGAAGAGCGAAAAGACCCCGCCCATCGCGTTTGTCGGCAAGGGCGTGGTGTTCGATACCGGCGGCATCTCCATCAAGCCGGCGGCGGGCATGGAAGACATGAAGGGCGACATGGCGGGTGCCGCCACCGTTGTCGGCCTCATGCACACGCTCGCGGCGCGCAAGGCGAAGGCCAACGTGATCGGCGCGATCGGCCTCGTTGAGAACATGCCCGACGGCAAGGCCCAGCGCCCGGGCGATATCGTGAAATCCATGTCGGGCCAGACGATCGAGATCATCAACACCGATGCCGAGGGGCGCCTCGTGCTGGCCGATGTGCTCTGGCACGTGAAGCAGAAATACAACCCCGCCTTCATGGTGAATCTCGCGACCCTCACCGGCGCCATCATGGTCGCGCTCGGGCAAGAGCATGCGGGTCTGTTCTCCAATAACGATGAACTCGCCGAGCGCCTCGCGAAATCCGGCAAGGCCACGGGCGAAAAGCTCTGGCGCATGCCGCTCGGCCAGGAATATGACAAGCAGATCGACAGCAAGGTCGCGGACATGAAGAATACCGGTGGGCGCTATGGTGGCTCCATCACGGCGGCGCAGTTTCTCCAGCGTTTCGTGGATGGCTGCCCCTGGGCGCATCTCGACATTGCCGGCACGGCGATGGGCTCGCCGCAGACGGATATCAACAAGGGATGGTCGTCCGGCTTCGGCGTGCGCCTGCTCGATCGCCTCGTGGCGGATTTCTACGAGGGGTGACAGCGAGGCGCGTCATGGCCGGATTCATTCCGGCCATCCACGCCTTGCCTTGTGCTCCCCCTGAAGTCGCGGATGGCCGGGCCAGGCCCGGCCATGACGGAAGGCAAAATGACCGAAGTTCTCTTCTACCACCTCACCGGCCAGCGCCTTGAACAGGCGCTGCCGCAACTGCTGGAAAAGTCGCTTGAACGCGGCTGGAACGCAGTTGTGCGCGCAGGCTCCGAGGAGCGGCTCGCCGCGCTTGACGAGGCGCTCTGGACCTATTCGGAAGCGAGCTTCCTGCCCCATGGCCGCGAGGAGGAGGGCGAGCCGGAGCATCAGCCGATATTGCTCACCACGAAGGATACGCGCGTGAACGAGCCGGGCGTGATCTTTCTTGTCGATCGCGCGAAGCTCCCGGCCGAATACGATGTCGAGCGTGTGGTGCTGATGTTCGACGGCGACGATCCCGAAGCTCTGGACGAGGCGCGCGTCGCCTGGAAAACCGTGAAGGGCCTCGGTCACCCCGCGACCTACTGGCAGCAGGAGGGCGGGAGATGGGTGAAAAAGGCGGGGTGATCGATCTTGATATCCGCGGCGTTGAAGATGCTAACGAGAAACGTGCCATTTGCCGCCGGCTGCTGGATGGTCTGCCGGAATGGTTCGACAGGCCCGAGGCCGTGGAAATCTACATTTCCGAAGCCGGCGAATTGCCGATGGTCGCAGCCTTCTCCGGCGACCATCCTTTGGGCTTTGCCCTGCTGAAGCCGCAGACGCAGGCGGCTTGCGAACTCGCCCTGATTGCAATTGATCGCGCATTTCATCGGCGCGGGATCGGTCGCCGGCTTGTTACCACGATGGATCAACTCGCACGAAAGCGCGGCGCGCGGTTTCTGACCGTCAAGTCGGTCGATGCTTCGTTTCCGAACGCAGAATACGACGCCACGCGAGAGTTTTATCGGACAATGGGTTTTGAACCCCTTGAAGTCTTCCCGGATCTGTGGGGCGGGCATGTCCCGTGCCTCTTGATGATCCGGGTTATTGCCTGATCCTTACCTCTGCGCGGTCGCAAGCGCCGCGCCGATGCCCACGAACATCCCGCCTGTGATGCGATTGAAGGTCCGGGCGTGGCGGCTGAGCCAGGGCGCAATCTTCTGCGCGGCGAAGGCGAGCAGCAGCTCGTAGGCGATCTCCACGATCACGAAGGTGCCGCCGAAAATCGCGAGATGCGTAAGGAAACCCACGCCGGGCACCATGAATTGCGGCAGGAACGCCGCGAAGAAAATCAGCGCCTTGGGGTTGGAGGTTGCCACGAGAAACCCCTCGCGGAAGAGCGCCCACGAACTCTCTGTGGAAACGCCGGCACCATCACCGGCACGCACCAGCATGGGTGGCGCGCGCCAGAGGCGGATGCCGAGATAGACGAGATAGGCAGCGCCAAGCCATTTCGCGATGGTAAAGGCCTTTTCGCTGGCCGCCAGCAGCGCGCCGAGCCCCGCGAGCGAGGCCGCGATCAGCACCAGAAAACCCAGGCCACCGCCGATCACCGTGGCGATCGTCTTCCTGAAGCCGTGCTGCACGCCATGGGTGAGCGAAAGAAGCCCGTTCGGCCCCGGCGTGAGCGAGAGACCGATGGCCGCGACGAGATAGATCAACCAGATTTCAAGGCTCATTTTTTTCTGTGCTCATGGGCTTGTGCCCCGCGGCAGAGTCGATCGAGCCTAGCTGATGCTTTCCAGTTCGGCCATCACCATCAGCCATTCTTCCTCCGCCGCCGCGAGCTTCTCCGCGAGTGTCGCGCGGTCCTTGGCGAGTTGGGTCGCCTTGGCGGGTTGGTCACGGAAGATCGCGGGATTGGCGAGCGCCTCGTCGGCACGGGCTAGGAGGGTCGTGAGCTTTTCGACCTGCTGTTCCAGAACCTTCGTTTTTTCGCGCAAAGGCTTCTGGTTCTGGCGCTTTTCGGCCGCCGTGCGCCGTCCGTCTTTCTGCGAGGCGGAAGCATCGGCCTCGCGCTTGCCGGAATCGCGCCGGGCTTCGAGCACGAGTTTCGCATAGGCGTCGAGATCGTCCTCGAAAGGCTTCACGCGCCCCTCGGCCACCACCCAGAGCCGGTCGCAGGCGGCATCAAGCAGCGAGCGATCGTGACTCACGATGATCACCGCGCCCTTGTAGCCTGCGAGCGCCTCGACCAGCGCGTCGCGCATCGGGATGTCGAGATGGTTCGTTGGCTCGTCGAGGATCAGCAGATGCGGCCCCTCGAAGGCCGCGAGGCCGAGCAGCAACCGCGCTTTCTCGCCGCCCGAGAGCTGGCGAATGGGCGTATCAGATTTCTCGGCGCCAAAACCGAGCCGCGCGGCGGCAGAACGGACCACCGCTTCACCGGCCTGCGGCAGCTTCCGGCGCACCAGCAAGGCGGGGGTTGCACCGGAATCGAGCTCATCGAGCTGGTGCTGGGCGAAATAGGCGATGTTCATGCCCCGCGCGCGGGTGACCTCGCCGGATTTCGCCTCGAGCCGCCCGGCAATCAGCTTCACGAGGGTCGATTTGCCGTTGCCGTTCTGGCCGAGCAGGCCGATGCGATCATCCTCCGCGATGCGCAGCGTGATGCCCGCGAGCACGATGCGCTCGCCATAGCCGACGGAAGCAGCCTCCATCGAGAGGATGGGCGGCTGCAACGGCTTTTCGGGATCACGCAGGTGGATTTCCGCCGCTTCCTCGCGGGCGAAGGTGGCCACGGGCCCCAGCTTTTCGAGCCGCTTCACGCGGGATTGCGCCTGTTTCGCCTTCGAGGCCTTCGCCTTGAAGCGATCGATGAAGGCCTGGAGATGCGCACGTTCGGCCGCCTGTTTTTCAGCGGCCTTTTCGGCGAGCGCGGCCTTCTCGGCGCGCTGGCGGGCAAAGCTCGAATAGCCGCCGCGATAAAGCGTGAGCCTGCCGCGATCCATGTGCAGGGTGTGATCCGTCACCTCATCGAGGAAATCGCGATCATGGGAGATCACCACCAGGGTATGCGGGTAGCGCTTCAGGTGCTCGGTCAGCCAGAATGCGCCCTCGATATCGAGATAGTTCGTGGGCTCGTCGAGCAGCAGCAGGTCCGGCTCGCGGAACAGCACGGCCGCCAGCGCCACGCGCATGCGCCAGCCGCCGGAGAATTCCGAGCAGGGGCGGCGGATATCCCCGGCCGAAAAGCCGAGGCCGTAGAGAATGGACGCAGCGCGTGCCGGGGCCGCTTCCGCGCCTATATCGGCGAGGCGCAGCTGGATATCCGCGATGCGCGCGGGATCGGTGGCGGTTTGCGCTTCCTTCAGCAGCATGACGCGCTCGGTATCCGCCGCGAGAACCGTGTCGAGCAATGTTTCCGGCCCGCCCGGTGCTTCTTGCGCGACATGGCTCAGGATCGCCTGGCGCGGCATGGCGATCGTGCCGCTTTCCAGCGCGATCTCGCCGAGGATCAGCTTGAAGAGGGTGGATTTCCCGCAGCCATTGCGGCCGATCAGCCCGGTACGCGCCGCCGTGGGGAGCTGCGCGGTGGCGTTGTCCAGCAGGAGACGGTTGCCGAGGCGATAGGTGAGGCCGGTGAGCGAAAGCATGGCCGCGCTATAGCCAGAGCCCGTGCCGCCTGTCACGCGCGGATTGCTGCGCTATGTCGGCCAGGCCCTTCGCACTTGAGTTTGGGAGCCTCGCGGGCTATGCGGCGGCGAGGCATTCTTCATCCAACAGTGAGAGCATCATGGTCACGCAGCGCACCTTTTCCATCCTCAAGCCGGACGCGACCGAGCGCAACCTCACGGGCGCCATCAACGCCGTGATCGAGGGCGCCGGCCTGCGGATCATCGCGCAGAAGCGCATCCTGATGTCGAAGCGGGACGCCGAGACCTTCTATGCCGTGCACAGGGAGCGTCCGTTCTTCGGCGAACTCGTGGATTTCATGATCTCCGGCCCTGTCGTCGTCCAGGTTCTCGAAGGCGAGAACGCCGTGATGCGCTATCGCGAGATCATGGGTGCCACCAACCCGGCGAATGCCGCCGAGGGCACCATCCGCAAGAAGTTCGCCCGCTCGGTCGGCGAAAACTCGGTTCATGGCTCGGATAGCCCGGAGAATGCCGCGATCGAGATCGCGCAGTTCTTCTCGGGCAACGAGATCGTCGGCTGACGATGCCGCGCATCGTCGAGGGGTGGAGGCCGGGCGCGCTCGGCTTCATCATCGGCGAGCACGGGCAATGTTATGCCCGCCACTGGGGCTTCGGAGCTTTCTTCGAAGCGAGGGTCGCGGCGGGACTGGCAGAGTTCGCCGGTCGGATGGTGCCTTCCACCGACCGGTTTTTCCTCGCGGTTGATGATGCGGAACGCATCCTCGGCTCGCTGGTGCTGGATCTCACCGATCCCGGCCAGCCCGAGGGGGAGGCGCATCTGCGATGGTTCATCCTTCAGGATGGAGCGCGCGGGCAGGGCCTGGGCGAAAAGCTGATGGCCGCCGCCATGGCGCATTGCGATACGCATGCCCGCGCCCGCTGGCTCACCACCTTCGCGGGGCTCGATGCCGCCCGCGCGCTCTACGAGCGGCATGGCTTCGCGCTTCACCGCGAGGAGGAGGCCGCGAGCTGGGGCACCACCGTGCGCGAGCAGCTTTTCCGGCGACCAGCCCGCTGACCCCATCCGTTGATGGATGGTCCGCAAAACTTTGATTGGTCGCCGCGCAGGGATTCGGTCACAACAGGACTTCGGAAGGGCAAAGACATGGCTGCGCGCGATCTCGTTCTGGTGCTGATGCTGGTCACCCTCTGGGGGTCCACCTTCACCGCGATGAAGATTGGCGTGGTGGATGTGCCGCCGCTGCTGATCAACACCCTGCGCTTCGCGCTCAGCGCGTTCCCGGCGATCCTCTTCATTCCGCGCCCGAACGTGCCGCTCTGGACGCTTGTGAGCTTCGCACTGATCCTGTTCGGCGTGAAATTCACGGTGCTCTTCGCGGCGCTGAAGCTGGGGCTTCCGGCCGGTCTCGCCTCGATCGTGCTGCAGGTGCAGGTCTTCTTCACGATCTTCTTCGCGTTCCTCCTCCTCGGTGAGCGGCCGAGCCGCATGTCGATGATCGGCGCCGGCGTGGCCCTGATCGGGATGCTCGTCTTTGCCGAGGAGAAGATCGAGAACGCCGCGCTGCTGCCCTTCCTGCTCGGGCTGCTCGCGGCCCTGTTCTGGGGCTTTGCGAACATCATCGTGAAGAAGGCGAAGGCGCCGGATATTTTATCCTTCGTCGTCTGGGCAAGTGCGATCGCGACGCCCGTGCTGTTCGCGGCCTCGCTGATCGTCGATGGCCCAACGCGCGTGTTTACGATCCTCGCTGCACCCGGCTGGACGACCATTCTCGTCACGCTTTACCTCTCCTTCGGGGCGACGCTTTTCGGCTATTCGGTCTGGAACGGGCTGATTTCGCGCTATCCGGTCGCGACCGTCGGGCCTTTCGCTCTGCTGATCCCGGTTTCGGGCCTCGCCTGCGGGGCGATCTTCCTTGGCGAGACCTTCTCGGTGCAGGCGATGATCGCCTCGGCGATTGTCTTTCTCGGCCTGATGATCAATGTCTTCGGGGCCGGATCGTCATGAGGATGCGCGGATGAACGCCCCGTTTTCGCCCAAGCCTGCCTTCCGCACGTCCGTCTGCCCGCATGATTGCCCGAGCGCCTGCTCGCTCGAGGTCGAGGTGCTCTCCGAAGCGCGCATCGGCCGCGTGCGCGGGCTGAAGGCACAGACCTATACTGATGGCGTGATCTGCGCGAAGGTCGCGCGCTATGCCGAGCGCATCCACCACCCGGATCGGCTGACCGAACCGCTGCTGCGCACCGGCCCCAAGGGTTCGGGCCAGTTCCGGCCCATCGGCTGGGATGAGGCCTTGGATCGCGCGGCGGAGGCCTTCCTCGCCGCCGAGCGGCAGCAGGGAAGCGAGGCCATCTGGCCCTATTACTACGCCGGAACGATGGGCCTCGTGATGCGCGACGGCATCAATCGCCTGCGCCACGCGAAGAAATATTCCGGTTTCCACGACACGATCTGCACCAACATGGCCTGGACCGGCTTCGTCGCCGGCACGGGACGCCTGGCGGGCGTCGATCCGCGCGAGATGGCCGAAAGCGAGATCATCGTGATCTGGGGCACGAATGCCGTGCACACCCAGGTGAACGTGATGCATCACGCCATCAAGGCGCGGAAGACGAATGGCACGCCGATCGTCGCGGTCGATGTCTACATGAACGAGACGATGCGGCAGGCCGACCACGCGCTTCTCGTGCGACCCGGCACGGATGGCGCGCTGGCGACCGGCATTCTCCATGTGCTGCTGCGCGAGAACCTCGCGGATCGCGATTACATGGCGCGGTTCACGGATTTCTCGCCCGAATTCGAGGCGCATCTCGCGCTCCGCACGCCGGAATGGGCGGAGGCGATCTGCGGGGTGCCGGCCGCGGAGATCGAGGCTATCGCACGCCTTCTGGGCCAGAAGCGCCGCGCCTTCTTCCGGTTGGGCTATGGCTTCGCCCGCCAGCGCAACGGCGCGGTGAACATGCATGCGGCCCTGTGCATCCCCACGATGCTTGGCGCGTGGCAGCACCGGGGCGGCGGCGCTTTCCACTCGAATTCCGGCACCTTCGGCCTGCGGAAAACGATGATCGAGGGCCTCGATGTGATCGACCGCTCGATCCGCAAGCTCGATCAATCGCGGATCGGCGACATTCTGCTCGGTGAACCCCACGCCTTGCGCCACAAGGGGCCGGTGACGGCGTTGTTCATCCAGAACACCAATCCGGTCTCGGTCGCGCCGGAGCAGGAGAAGGTGAAGAAGGGTTTTGCCCGCGAGGATCTCTTCACGGTCGTCCACGAGCAATTCATGACCGAAACGGCCGCCATGGCCGATCTCGTTTTGCCCGCGACGATGTTCATGGAGCATGACGATCTCTATCAGGGCGGCGGGCACACGCATCTCATGCTCGGCCCGAAGCTGATCGAGCCGCCGGGCCTATGCCGCTCGAACCACGAGGTGATCGTGGGGCTCGCCAGGCGCCTTGGCGCGGAGCATCCCGGCTTCGACATGAGCCCGCGCGAGCATATCGACTTCGCGTTGGTTCAGGCTGGCCAGGGCTCGCTCGAAGAGATTGAAAAAGAGGGCTTCATCGATACCGATCCGCCTTTCGAGCGGGCGCATTATCTCGCCGGCTTCGGCCATCGCGACGGGAGGTTCCATTTCTCGCCGAACTGGCGGAAAGTGCCGCTCGCCAATGACGGCCTGATGGGTCCGTGGGAGACGATGCCGCGTTTCCCCGACCATTGGGCGGTGATCGAGGCGGCGGATGCGGCGCATCCGTTCCGGCTTGTCACGGCGCCGGCGCGCTCCTTCCTGAACTCGACCTTCAACGAGACGCCGGGCAGCCTGAAGAAAGAGGGCGAGCCGCATCTGCTGCTCCACCCGGAGGATGCCCAGAGCCTCGGCGTGGTCGAGGGCGACCTCCTGCGGGTCCATAATCCGCGCGGTGAGGTGATCCTGAAGACGATGCTCTTCGATGGCCTGCGGCGTGGCGTGGTGATCGCGGAATCGATCTTCCCCAATGCTGCGCATCGCGGTGGCAAGGGCATCAACACGCTCACGGGGTCCGATCCCGTCGCGCCGCATGGTGGCGCAGCCTTCCACGACAATCGCGTGGCGATCGCAAAAGCATTTTCAAGCGAAGCATGTCCTCGGACTTGATCCGGGGATGACCACCGGTTCGCGTGAAGAAAATGCGTCTGATTCGAAGGAAAATGCCTGATCAGGCGGCGAGCCGCGCCGTCTCTTCGTCGCTGAAATAGAGCGCGATCATCCGGTCGCGATAGGCCCGGAGGGCCGGGTGACGCCTCGCCTCGTCATGCAGGGGGGACGCGAAGAAATCCGTCAACAGCGCGGCGATGGTGCCGAACACGCTGCCATCCGCGCCGGAGGGCGCATCCCCGCCGATGAAGGGCTTGTCCTCCAGCCGTTTCGCGAGGGCCTGCACGCCCCGCGCGCCGATGGCCAGACGCTCCGCGGCATCATAGCGCCCGAAGCCCTGGCCCCAGAGGTTGCGACGCACCGGCCGGCGCACCATCGCCACGATGATCGGGCGGATCACGGCGGGCGCATCATCGAAGAAATGGCGCGGGCCCTTGTCGAAATTGACGTCGAGCATCCAGCGATCATAGACCAGCGCCCAGTAAAGGTGATCCTCGCACATCTTCTCGAAGGCCCAGCCGATGGCAGCCCCCTCAGGCGAGATCTCTGCATCGAAGCGCGCGCCATGCTTCGTTTCGAGATGGAAGCGGATGAGCGTCGAATCCGGGATGATCCGCCCGTCATCCTCGATGATCGGGAATTTGCCCTTGGGCGCCTTCCTGAAATCCGCCTTGCAGGTCTCGTAAGGCAGCTTCGCCATGCGCAGCAGCAGATGCGCCTTCACGACGAAGGGGCTGGGGTCCAAAAGGCCGAAATGGGGTCCGAACACGTGCAGCTTGATCATGACAGCCTCCTGACAAAACGAGATGCCTTGTGCTACTGCCTATCTCCTGACATCCTCTGTCAGGAGCATGCGATGATCCATGCTCAGGGCTTGTTCGGGAGGAAGGGAGCATGGCGCGCGCCGACCGGCTGATGCAGTTGACGCAGGTTCTCAGGCGCTATCGCCGACCGGTCACCGCGACGATGCTCGCCGAGGAGACCGGCGTCTCCGAACGCACGATCTACCGCGACATCATCAGCCTGCAGGTCTCGGGCGTGCCGGTGCGCGGGGAAGCGGGCATCGGCTATGTGCTCGAGAGCGGGTTCGATCTGCCGCCGTTGATGTTCACGCCGGAGGAATGCGAGGCGCTGATGCTGGGCCTGCGTTTCGTGCGCGAGCGCTCGGATTCCGGCCTGCAGCGGGTGATCGACGATACCCGCGCGAAGATCGAGGCCATCCTCCCGCCTGCGCTGAAGGAGAGCTTCAACGCCGCGCCGCTCTTCGCGCCGGTCTATCGCCCGCGTGAGGTTGCACGCATTGACGAGGGGGCGCTGCGGCGCGCGCTGCGGGAATGGCGGAAAATCCGCATCCGCTACCGCGACGTGAAGGAGGAGGTGACGATCCGCGTGATCTGGCCCGTGGCACTCGGCTATTTCGAGACCACGCGCGGCCTCTCGGGCTGGTGCGAGATGCGGCAGGGCTTCCGGCATTTCCGCACGGATCGCATCGAGGAACTCAGCCTGCTCGACGAGAAAATCCCGCGCCGGCGGGCGCTGCTCATGCGCGATTGGGAGGATGCACGCGACGCGGAGCATGCCGCCACGGGCGACCGCGACCGGCCGATCAGCCGGCTGGTGTGATCCGAACGCGACGCCCCTCGACCACCAGACGATCCGCAGCGAGAAGCCGCAGGGTTTCGGGATAGATCCGGTGCTCCTCGGCCAGCACGCGCGCGGCGAGCGTCTCCTCGGTGTCGTCATCGAGCACCGGCACGGCGGCCTGCAGGATGATCGGCCCCTCATCCATGCCCGGTGTCACGAAATGCGTGGTGCAGCCGTGGAATTTCACACCTTCTTCCAGCGCGCGGGCATGGGTATCGAGGCCCTTGAAGCCCGGCAGCAGGGCGGGGTGGATGTTGATCATCCGGCCCGACCAGCTCTCGCAGAATTCCGGCGTGAGCAACCGCATGAAGCCCGCAAGGCAGATGATTTCCGCTCTGGCCTTCACGAGTTCTGCCTGCATCGCGGCATCGAAAGCCGCGCGATCCTTGCCGTAAAGCTTGCTCGGAACGACAGCAGCGGGAATGCCCTCGGCGGCCGCAAAAGCGAGGCCCGCAGCCTCGGGCCTGTTCGACAGCACGAGCACGATCCTGGCCGGAAAGTCGGGGTCGGCCTGCGCCGCCTTCACCAGCGCGGCCATGTTGGAACCGCGCCCGGAAATCAGGATCGCGACACGTTTCTTCACCACATCACACCTTGAGGTGGCCAACCGGGCGCACGCGCGGCTCGTCCGTGGCCCTGACGATCTCGCCGAAGCGGATCACGTTCTCGCCTTCGGCCACGAGCGCCGCGGCAACGGAATCGGCCATCGCGGGCGCGACCACCACGACCATGCCGATTCCGCAATTGAAGGTGCGGATCATCTCGCTTTCCGCCACGCCTCCCGCCTGGGCGAGCCAGCCGAAAACCGGCGGAACATCAATCGCCGAGAGATTGATCAAGGCGCCGAGGCCATCGGGCAGCACGCGCGGAATGTTGTCGATGAAGCCTCCGCCGGTGATATGCGCCAGAGCCTTGATTCCGGCGCCTGCTTGGCTCTTCAGCGCGGCCAGCAGCGATTTCACATAGATGCGCGTGGGTTCGAGCAAAGCTTCGCCCAGTTTCGTGCCCGGCGCGAAGGGCGCCTCATCCTGCCACCGGAGACCGGCATGTTCGACGATACGGCGCACGAGGCTGAAGCCGTTGGAATGCACGCCGGAGGAGGCAAGCCCGAGAATGACATCGCCCGACTCCACGCCATCAAGGCGCGGCAGCAGGGTGCCGCGCTCGGCCGCGCCGACGGCAAAGCCCGCGAGATCGTAATCGCCCCTGGCGTAAAGCCCGGGCATCTCGGCGGTTTCGCCGCCGATCAGCGCCGCGCCGGCAAGACGGCAGCCCTCGGCAATGCCGCGAACAATCTCGATGCCGACGCGCGGCTCGAGCTTGCCTGTCGCGTAGTAATCCAGGAACAGCAGCGGTTCCGCGCCCTGCACGACGAGATCGTTCACGCACATCGCCACGAGGTCGATGCCGATCGTGTGATGGATGCCGGTCTCGATCGCGATCTTGACCTTCGTGCCCACGCCATCATTCGCGGCAACGAGAATGGGATCGGTGAATCCCGCCGCCTTGAGATCGAAGAGGCCGCCGAAGCCACCGATCTCGGCATCCGCCCCCGGCCGGCGCGTGGCGCGCACCAGCGGCCTGATTTCATCCACCATGGCGTTGCCCGCGTCGATATCGACGCCGGCCTGGGCATAGGTGAGGCCGTTCGAACCGGGATTTCTGGCAGTCACAGGTCTCGTTGCTCCGCTGAAATGGGGCGCGCGGGGGTGGCGAACCCTCGAAAACACCAGTTTGGGCAAAATGCAACCTTTTCGAGCCGCCACTGATCGTGACGGCTGGGGATGCAAACAGGCCGAAAAAGAAATTCGCCCCTCTTGCAAACCTCGCGAGGTGCCGAAACAAACCACTGTTCTGTCGAGGCTTTCGTTGATTCGTCCGACCAAATAACGGCATGATCGCGTTTGTTTTCGCACGGCAAGCCGGGGCCTTCGGAACCCGCAGCCGGCCATCCGCCCGAACCTCCGGGCTCCTGCGCCTCAAGGAACCCTGCGCCTTAAGGAACCCTGCGCCTCAAGGAACAAGGGCTTGCTTGATCACGCCATGGTCGGAGGGTAGCTTCTCGCCATGACGATCCCCAACGCGCTGACGCTGTTTCGGCTGTGCCTCATTCCGCTGATCGTGGTGTTGATCCAGGATCGGTCGTTTCATCTTGCCTTTGCGGTGTTCCTGGTCGCCGGGCTGACCGATGCCGTGGACGGCTTCATCGCCCGCCGCTTCAAGATGCAGAGCGAGGTCGGGGCCTATCTCGATGCGCTGGCCGACAAATCCCTCATTGCCGCGAGCTTCATCGCACTTTTCGCGACCGGGGCCCTGCCTTACTGGCTCGTGGTGCTGGTGATTTTCCGCGACCTGATGATCGTCGGCGCGGTGGCCATCGCCTGGCTGCTCGAGAATCCCATTCCCATCGAGCCGCTGCTGATCTCGAAATGCAACACGGCCGCGCAGATCGGCGCCGTGGCCTTCACGCTGGCGGCGGGAAGTTTCCTCGTCCCCACGCCCGGCACTCACCAGATCGTCCATCTCGTCGTTGCGCTCTTGACCGTCGTCTCCGTGGGCGCCTACTTCGTGAAATGGTTCCGGCATATGGCCGGGTGAGGAAGAGAAGGCGGGCACGCCCGATGAGGCTACCATGACGCTTCAGCGCCAGATCGGGTTCTGGCTCGCGTGCCTCGCGGGCTTCATTGTCTTCCTTTATCTGTTTTCGGGCGTGCTGATGCCTTTCGTGGCGGCGATCATCCTCGCCTATCTGCTCGACCCGATCGTGGATCGTCTCGTGAAGCTGGGTCTGTCGCGGCTCGTCGCCACCTTGCTGATCATGCTTCTGGTGACGCTGGCCTTCGTGCTTGTGCTGCTGGCGGCCGTGCCTGTGCTCGTCAACCAGCTCTCCTCCTTCATCGACAAGGTGCCAGGTTACGTCTCGCGGCTGCAGGTGCTGATCGCGGAGCAGGGCGGCCCGCTGATCGAGCGCTTCGGCGGCCCCGAGCGGCTGAAGGAAGTACAGGCCGCGCTGCAGGGCGGCATGGGTGATGCCGCGAAATGGGCGGGTGGGGTTCTCACCTCCATCATCTCGGGTGGCTCCACGGTGGTGGGCTTGCTTTCCCTGCTGGTGCTCACGCCCGTGATCGCCTTCTACGTGCTGCTCGACTGGGACCATATGGTGAAAAAGGTGGATGGCTGGCTGCCGCGGCCGCAGGCTCCGGTGATCCGCGATCTCGCCCGGCAGATGGACCAGACCGTTGCCGGCTTCCTGCGGGGACAGGCTCTGCTGTGCCTGATCCTTGGCTTGTTCTACGCGGTGGGCCTCAGCCTGATCGGCCTCCATTTCGGGTTCCTCATCGGCATTGTCGCCGGCATCATCTCCTTCGTGCCGTTTGTCGGCTCCATCACGGGTCTGCTGATCGGGGGAGGGGTGGCCATCGCGCAATTCTGGCCGGAATACTGGTGGATTCTCGCGGTCATCGGCGTGTTCGGCCTTGGCCAGTTCATCGAGGGCAACATTCTCCAGCCGAAATTGCTGGGCGATGCGGTGGGTTTGCATCCGGTCTGGCTGATGTTCTCGCTGCTGGCCTTCGGCTCGCTTTTCGGCTTTGTCGGCGTGCTTCTGGCGGTGCCGGTGGCCGCCGCCATCGGTGTGCTGGTCCGCTTCGCGCTTTCCCAGTACATGACGAGCCGGCTCTACACCGGCAGCAAACCGCGCGATCTCGATTCGTGAACGCCGAAAGCCAGCTGCCGCTGCCCTTCGAGAGCGCGCCTTCCTATGGCCGCGAGGATTTCCTCGTGGGCAAGCCCAATGCCGGCGCCTTCGCTTATATCGAGCGCCATCCGCGCTGGCTGGCCCCGGCCGCCGTGCTCACCGGCCCGGAGGGCAGCGGCAAGAGCCATCTCGCGGCGATCTTCGCGCGAGGTGCCGGGGCTGCGACCATGCGGGCGGATCACCTCGCCTTCGAGGCGGTGCCGAGGCTCGCGCAATCCGGGGCCCTCGTGCTGGAAGATGCCGACCGCTTCCCCCCGGATGAGCGCGCCCTGTTCCACCTGCTGAACCTCGCCCGCGAGACCGGGCTCTTTCTCGTGATCACCGCGCGGGCCGCGCCCGAGAACTGGGGAATCGCGACGCCTGATCTCCTGTCGCGCCTCAGGGCCCAGCCGCGCCTCACGCTGGAACAACCGGATGAGGCCCTGCTTGGGGCGTTGTTCGTGAAGCTTTTCGCCGATCGGCAGATCGACGTCGAAGCGCCGGTCATCGCCTATGCGATGACCCGCATCGAGCGAAGCTACCGCGCTGTTCTCGGCCTCGTGGCGGCGCTCGATCAGCTTTCCCTGGTGCGCAAACGGCCGATCACCCGTGCGCTGGTGGCCGAATGCCTCGGCGATGCGCCGGGCGAAGAGGACGATGACCCCGAGGGATCCTGATGTTCTTGCTTTCGCCGTCGTGCGGGTGACATAATTTTCTGGTCGACGGATTTGCTTCCTGTCTCCTTTCCCCCCACCGGCTCCATGATTTCCAACGATACCTGCCCGCTCAGCCCCGACGACGTTGCGCAGCATCCGAGCCGCTTCATCAATCGCGAGCTGTCCTGGCTGCAGTTCAACCGGCGCGTGCTGGAAGAGGCGGGCAATACGCGCCACCCGCTGCTGGAGCAGTTGCGCTTCCTCTCGATCTCCGCGAACAATCTCGACGAATTCTTCATGGTCCGCGTTTCCGGCCTCATCGAACAGATGATCGCCGGGGTGCAGACCACCTCGGATGATGGCCTCACTCCCGAGCAGGCGCTGCTGGCGATCAATGGCGAGGTGGAGGCGCTGACCGCCGACCAGCAGGATCGCTGGCGCAAGCTGCGGCAGGCGATCGAGGCTGCGGGTATCACGGTCGTGGCCCCGCTCGACCTCATGGACGAGGATCGCGACGCCCTGCGCGACACCTTTCTCTCGGCGATCTTCCCGACCCTGACACCGCTCGCGATCGACCCTGCGCATCCCTTTCCGTTCATTCCCAATCTCGGCTTTTCCCTCGCGCTGTCGCTGCACAAGCAGAGCGACGGCAAGATGCTGAAGGCGCTGATCCGCCTGCCGCAGAAGCTCGAACGCTTCATCCGCCTGCCGGATCGCCTGGGGAAGTCGCGCTTCATCCTGCTCGAACACGCGATCACGCTCTTCGCGCCGAAGCTTTTCCCTGGCTATGCGCTCAAGGGCATCGGGGCCTTTCGCGTCATCCGCGACAGCGACATCGAGATCGAGGAAGAGGCGGAGGATCTCGTCCGCACCTTCGAGACCATGCTGAAGCGGCGCAAGCGCGGTGTGGTGATCCGCCTTGAGATCGAAGCGGCGATGCCGGAGGAGCTTCGCGCCTTCGTCGCACGGGAATTGCGCGTGAAGGCGCGCGAGGTCTTCATCATCGACGGCATGCTCGCATTGAATGATCTCTCGCAGCTCGTCTCGGTCGAGCGGCCCGACCTGAAATTCGAGCCGCATACGCCGCGCTTTCCCGAGCGCGTGCGCGAGCATGGCGGGGATTGCTTCGCCGCCATCCGCCAGAAGGATCTGATCGTCCACCACCCCTATGAAAGCTTCGACGTAGTGGTGAATTTCCTCGAGCAGGCCGCGCGCGACCCCAACGTGATCGCGATCAAGCAGACGCTCTACCGCACGAGCGCCAACAGCCCGATCGTGCGGGCCTTGTCGGAGGCTGCGGAGGCGGGGAAGAGCGTCACCGCCCTAGTGGAGCTGAAGGCACGCTTCGACGAGGAAGCGAATATCCGCTGGGCGCGCGACCTCGAACGCGCGGGCGTGCAGGTGGTCTACGGATTCATTGAACTCAAGACCCACGCGAAGCTGAGCCTGGTCGTGCGGCGCGAGGCGGCGGGCCTCGTCACCTATTGCCATGTGGGCACGGGCAACTACCACCCGATCACGGCGAAGATCTACACCGATCTGTCCTATTTCACCGCGGACCCGGTGCTGGGCCGAGATGTTGCGCGCATCTTCAATTTCATCACCGGCTATGCGGAACCCGCAGAGCTGGAGCAGATGGCGGTCTCGCCGGTCACGCTCAAGCGCAAGTTGCTGGATCACATCGCGGCGGAAATCGCCCATGTGAAGGCGGGAAAGCCCGGCGCGATCTGGGGAAAATGCAACAGCCTTGTCGATCCGGTGATCATCGACGCGCTTTATGAAGCGAGCCGCGCGGGCGTGCAGGTCGATCTCGTCGTGCGTGGAATCTGCTGCCTCAGGCCGGGGATTCCCGGCTTCTCGGACAATATCCGCGTGAAGTCCATCGTCGGCCGCTTTCTGGAGCATGCGCGCATCTATGCCTTCGGCAATGGCCATGGTCTGCCGCACGAGAAGGCGACGGTTTATATCGCGTCGGCCGATCTCATGCCGCGCAATCTCGACCGTCGGGTGGAGGCGCTGTGCCCCATCGTCAACCCCACAGTGCATGAGCAGGTTCTCGGCCAGATCATGCAGGCCAACTTTCTCGACAATGAACAGAGCTGGCGGGTCTTGCCTGATGGCTCGTCCTCGCGCATGAGTGCCGCGCAAGGCGAGGAGCCCTTCAACGCTCACCGCTATTTCATGACGAATCCGAGCTTGTCTGGTCGTGGCGCCTCTCTCAAACTTTCGAGCCCCCGCACCCTTGCCAAACGGCGCGCCGGCGCCGGGTAAGCCGCCCGTTGGTTCGCTGACCTCGGGGCCGGTCGCCGTCATCGATATCGGCTCGAATTCGGTGCGCCTCGTGGCGTATGATCTCCATTCGCGCGCGCCGGTGCCGATGTTCAACGAGAAATCGCTGTGCGGCCTGGGGCGCGAGGTCGCCGTCACCGGCTTCCTGCCGAAAGACGGGCTGGAACAGGCGATTGCCGCGCTGAAGCGGTTTCGCGTCCTCTGCGACCTCATGCGGGTCGAGAAGCTTTATGTGCTGGCAACCGCCGCGGCCCGCCGCGCGCTGAACGGCCCGGCCTTCATCGCCGAGGTGCGCGACATTCTCGGCGCGGAAGTCACGGTGCTCACCGGTGCGGAGGAAGCGCGTCTCGCCGCGCTCGGCGTTCTCGCCGGTCTTGACGAGCCCGATGGCCTCGCGGGCGATCTCGGCGGCGGCAGTCTCGAATTGATCGACGTGAGGAACGGGGCTGCCGGGGAGGGGGTGAGCCTTGATCTCGGTGGCCTCGCCCTGCGCGATGCCTCGGGAAAGAACCTCAAGAAGGCCGGCAGGATCGTGCAGGATGCGCTGTCCGGCGTGTCGGTCATCCGGCAGGGCGAGGGGCGCGACATCATCGCGATCGGTGGGACATGGCGTGCCATCGCGCGGCTGCACATGGCCAAGACGAACTATCCGCTGAACGTTCTGCATGGCTATGTCGCGGATGCGAAATCCATGACCGAATTCTGCCAGGACCTGCAGAAGATCGATCTCGACACCATGCCGGCCATCTCCGAGATCTCGAAGGAGCGCCGGCCCCTGATCGCCTATGGCGCACTGGTGCTGGAGCATTTGCTGCGCCTGAGCGGCGCGGCCCGGCTCCAGGTCTCCACCTCCGGCGTGCGCGAGGGCATGCTGCACGCGCTTTTGCCGCCGGAATTGCAGGCGCAGGACCCGCTGATCGTCGGCGCGCGGGCCTTGTCGGATCTCCATGCCCGCGACCCGGCCCATGCGGATGATCTCATCGCCTGGACGGATGAATTCGCCCGCTCGGCCTTTCTGGAGGAGCGGCGCGAGAGCCGCCGGCTGCGTCATGCCGCCTGCCTCATCTCCGAAGTCGCATGGCGCGCAAACCCCGATTACCGGGCCGAAGAGGCGAGCCGCATGATCGCCTATGCCGCATTGGGCGCCATCTCTCATCGCGAGCGCGCCTTCCTCGCGAGCGTGCAGCATGCCCGCTACGAGGGTCTCACCGAGAATGTCGTGCCACCCTTGCGCTCGCTGCTGTCTTTGCGCGAGATCGAGAATGCCCGCGCGCTGGGTTGTCTCATCCGGGTTGCCTACAACATTTCGGCCGGGCAGCGCGGCATCCTGCCGATGACGCCGATCCGGGTGGAAAATGGCAGGATCGTCCAGCACCTTCCGGAAGCTTTCGCAAACCTCAACAACGAACGCCTGACCGGACGATTGAAGCAGACCGCGAAGATGCTCAATCTGGGCTTCGAGGCCAGGACTGCAATCTGAGATTGCGCTTAAATCCTTTCGCTTTTGCCAATTTTTAACAAGTCGCTGTCACCATTTTTTGACTAATCGTCGGAGTCGCTGATGAAATTCGTTCGGTCTCTGTTTTCTGTCCAAACTCTCCGCAAGCAGTGGTTGTTTTGCTCCATTGGCCTGGTTGCCGTTGCCATCGTGGCCACGACGACCATTGGCCTCTCGCGGATGAACAGCAAGATCATGGAGGATATCGATCACGAGACGCGTCGGTCGATCCGCGTGGCCACGACGGTTCTCAATGATCGCGTACCGATTTTCCAAGTTGAGAACAACAGTGCCGGCGAGCCCGAAATTCTCAAGGTCGCCACTTCTGCCAGCTTGCTCGACAATATGTCGATCCCGGAACTGACGCAGATCGTTGATGTGATTTCGGCCGTGAACAAGGGCACGGCGACCTTGTTCCGTTGGGATTCGGCGAAAAAAGATTACATCCGCGTCGCAACCACCGTGAAGAAGCCGGATGGCACGCGCGCCACGGGAACCTTCCTCGGGCAGAATGGCGTGGTCTATCCTTTCATGCAGCGCAAAGAGGCCTATCGGGGCATCGCGCAGATTCTGGGCGAACCCTATCAGACCGGATATCTGCCGATTGTCGGCAGCAAAGGTGAGCCCATTGGCATTCTGTTTGTTGGCGTGGGCAAACTCAGTGAGCTTATGGATGCCTCCGACGCCCTGCTCAAAGAGATGATCGCGGCTGGGCTCGCGGTTCTCGCTTTGGGTATCGGGATCATCTTCCTGCTGTCGGGGCGGCTGCTGCGGCCGATCGTGGATGTCGCGTCGGCCACCAAGGCGATGGCGGCAGGGCAGGAAAACGTGACCGTTCCGCATGCCGACCGACCGGACGAAATCGGCGTGATCGCCAGGGCGGTGGGTGCCTTCGGCGAGGCCGTGAGCGCCCAGCGCAAGCTGGAATCCGAGCAGGCCTCCGCAGCGCGCCGCGTGGCTGAGCGCAAGGCGGAGATGGATCGGCTCGTTACGAATTTCCGCAATGCCATCTCGGCCAATTTCCAGCGCCTGCGCAGCGGCGCCGAGCAGGTGCGCGCGACCTCCGCGAATATCCGATCGGTCGTGACGATGGCCGGCAATCGCGTGGCTTCCGGTACCGAAGCTGCGGAAACCGGCGCGGAGGCGATCGCGGAGGTGGCGACCGCCACGCACCAGTTCGCGGGATCGATCGCCGAAATCGCCAACCGTTCGAACAACGCGGCCAGTGTCGTGCGCCAGGCCTCGGATTCCGGCCGTCGCGCCGAGATGGTCTCGGGCGAGCTCTCCTCGGTGGTCGAGCGCATCTCGGAAGCGGTATCGGTGATCTCCTCGATTGCCTCGCAAACCAATCTGCTGGCGCTGAACGCGACCATCGAGGCTGCGCGGGCCGGGGAGGCTGGCCGCGGCTTCGCGGTCGTGGCGAGTGAAGTGAAAGAGCTGTCGCAGGGCACCTCGAAGGCCGCGACCGAGATCGCGGAGCTCGTGAAATCCATCGAAGGCGTGACCGGCGCCGTCACGAGTGCGACGCGCGAGATCGGGGAAGGCCTGAGTTCGATCAACGAGACGACCATGGCCATCGCGGCGGCCGTGACCGAGCAGGAGCAGGTGACGCGCGATATCGCCGACAATGCCGGTGCAGCGTCCCAGCGTTCGGACACGATCCGCTCGGGCTTCGCGGATGTGCGCCGCGCCATCGACGAGACCGCGCATGCGGCCACGGCGCTCGATGGCCTGTCGCATGAATTCGCCGCGTCCTCGGATGCGCTGATCCGAGAATTCGAGACCTTCCTCGAGAGGATGGCGGCCTAGTCGCGGGCGGGATCGGGCCTCGGGACAGCAACCACGCGGCCCTTTTCCAGACCGAGCGTGACTTCACCACGGATGAGCTTCACGGCGAGGTCGCCATAGATCTCGCCCTTCCAGCCCTGCAGGATGGGGTGCGGATCATCCGGGCGGGCAGCGAGCTGCTCCACCTCATCCGCCGCGCCGATGAGGCGCGAGGCGACCTGATGACGATCCGCCACGGCCTGCAGCAACACCTTCAGCAATTGCACCAGAGCGCCGGAGACATTCGGGCGATCCGGCTCCGGCGGGGGGAGAATCGACGGATCGAGCGAGCGGGCCCGTTCCAGCGCCTCCAGAATGTCGCCACCGGCGCGGCTGCGCTCGAAACCATTGGGCACGGCGCGCAATTGCCCGAGTTCGGCCACCGATTTCGGATTGGCCATGGCGATTTCAACCAGCGCATCGTCCTTCAGCACGCGCCCGCGGGGAACATCCCGCGTCATCGCCTCGTGCTCGCGCCAGGCCGCGAGTTCCATCAGGGCAAGCTTCTCGGCGGGCTTGCGCAAACGGGCCTTGATGCGCAGCCAGGCTTCCTGCGGCGGTGTTTCATAGTTGCGGGGATTGGCCAGGGCGGCCATTTCGCCCGCGACCCAATCCTCGCGCCTGTTCCGCTCGATGCGGGCCGAGAGCTTCTCGTAGACCACGCGCAGATGCGTGACGTCGGCGGCGGCATAGACCAGCTGAGCGGCGGAAAGCGGCCGGCGCGACCAATCCGTGAAACGCGAGGACTTGTCGATCTTCGCATGTGCCAACCCGCTCGCGAGGCTCTCATAGCCGATCTGCTCGCCATAGCCGCAGACCATGGCGGAGATCTGCGTATCGACCAGCGGGGAGGGGATGACGCCGCCCTTCTGCCAGATGATTTCCAGATCTTGCCGGGCGGCATGGAACACCTTGATGACGGCCGGGTTGGTCATCAGCGCGAAAAAGGGGGCGAGATCGAGCTCCGGCGCCTGGGTATCCACGAGGACGATCTCGTTCTCGCCGGCCATCTGGATCAGGCAGAGCCTGGGGTAGTAGGTCGTCTCCCGCATGAATTCGGTGTCGACCGTGACAAAGCTCTCCTCCGCGAGCCGTTCGCAGGCTTCCGCCAGCGCGCGCGTGGAGGTGATGAGCTGGGGGAGGTGCGAAGCGTCGACCGGAGACATCAAAACGGGCCTTAACGCAAAAAAACCGGCCTGTCGCCTCTCATTTCGGTCATGTCCGGGCTGAGCTTCGGGCCTGCGGGCGGCATTCCTGGCTTTCCATGGGGGCAAGCCTTGACAACGGGTGCTGTCGCCGCTTCTGTCCGCCCCGGTTTTCATGAGAGAGGAATTCGCTTTGCGGATTCGCTCGGCCTTCCTGTCAACGAGCCTTTCCGATGCATCGCTACCGTTCCCACACCTGCGGCGGGCTTTCTGCCTCCGATATCGGCACGATCGCCCGCCTCTCCGGCTGGTGCCATCGCATCCGCGATCATGGCGGCGTGCTCTTCATCGACCTGCGCGACCATTACGGCATGACGCAGATCGTGGTCGATCCGGATAGCCCCGCCTTCAAGGCCGCCGAGAAGCTGCGCTCGGAATGGGTGATCCGCGTCGATGGCAAGGTGCGGGCGAGGCCCCCCGGCACGGAGAACGCCAATCTCGCGACCGGGCAGGTCGAGATGTTCGTGACCGATATCGAGGTTTTGGGCGAAGCCAAGGAACTGCCGGTTCCGGTGTTCGGCGATATCGAATACCCCGAGGATCAGCGCCTGAAGTATCGCTTCCTCGATCTGAGGCGCGAGAAGCTCCACAACAACATCATGACCCGCGTGAAGGTCATCGATTCCATGCGCCGACGCATGAAGGACGCAGGCTTCAACGAGTTCTCGACACCCATTCTCACGGCTTCCTCGCCCGAGGGCGCGCGCGACTTCCTCGTGCCGAGCCGCATTCATCCCGGCACGTTCTATGCGCTGCCGCAGGCCCCGCAGCAATACAAGCAGCTCCTGATGATGGCGGGCTTCGACCGGTATTTCCAGATCGCGCCGTGTTTCCGGGATGAAGACCCGCGCGCGGATCGCCTGCCGGGCGAATTCTACCAGCTCGACGTGGAAATGAGCTTCGTGGAGCAGGACGACGTCTTCGCCACGATGGAACCCGTCATTCGCGGCCTGTTCGAGGAATTTTCGGGCGGCCGGCCGGTGACGCCGTCGCCCTGGCCGCGCATCCGCTATGCCGAGGCACTCGCGAAATACGGCTCCGACAAGCCGGATCTGCGCAACCCGATTCAGATGCAGGATGTTTCCGAGCATTTCCGGGGCTCGGGCTTCAAGATTTTCGCGCGCATGCTCGAAGACCCCAAGAACCGCGTCTGGGCCATTCCGTCAAAGACCGGCGGCTCCCGCGCTTTCTGCGATCGCATGAATTCCTGGGCGCAGGGTGAAGGCCAGCCGGG
>NZ_JBJTDY010000110.1:0-3157 GCF_046092605.1 Rhabdaerophilum sp.
GGGCGATCCCCATCGCCTCGGCCGTTTTGCGCATAACCCGCTATGCCGCCCGGAGGGTCCGGCGCGGCCACGACAGGACAAGACATGTTCGATATTCAACGCAAGACCATCACCTGGGCCGGCCGCAAGCTGACGCTCGAAACCGGTCGCATCGCCCGCCAGGCGGATGGCGCCGTGCTCGCCACCTATGGCGAGACCACCGTGCTCGCCACCGTCGTCTCGGCCAAGGAGCCGAAGCCGGGCGTGGATTTCTTTCCGCTCACCGTGAACTACCAGGAAAAGACCTTCGCCGCGGGGCGCATCCCCGGCGGCTATTTCAAGCGTGAGGGACGCCCCAGCGAGCGCGAGACGCTGGTCTCCCGCCTGATCGATCGCCCGATCCGCCCGCTCTTCGTCGACGGTTACCGCAACGATACGCAGGTGATCGTGACGGTTCTCAGCCACGATCTCGAGAATGATCCGGATATCGTTGCGATGGTCGCGGCCTCGGCCGCGCTGACGCTCTCCGGCGTGCCCTTCATGGGCCCGGTTGGCGCGGCGCGTGTCGCCTATATCAACGGCGAATACGTGCTCAACCCCACGCTGGAGCAGATGAAAGAGACGAAGCTCGATCTCGTCGTCGCCGGCACGGCCGATGCGGTGCTGATGGTCGAATCCGAAGCGCATGAACTGCCCGAGGACGTGATGCTCGGCGCGGTGGTCGCGGGCCAGAAGGGCTGGCAGCCGGTGATCGAGATGATCATCGCGCTGGCCGAGCGCGCCGCGAAGGAGCCCCGTCATTTCGAGCCGGCCGATCTCTCTCCCATCGAGAAGGCGATGCTCGCCATTGCCGAGACCGATCTGCGCGAGGCCTACAGGATCGTCGACAAGCAGAAGCGCAATGCGGCCGTCGATGCCGTGAAGGCCAAGGTGATGACCGCTCTGTTCCCGGAAGGCGAGGAGCCGAAATTCGACAAGGAGCAGGTGAAGGTCGTCTTCAAGGAGCTTCAGGCGAAGATCGTTCGCTGGAACATCCTCGACACCAGGAGCCGCATCGATGGCCGCGGCCTCGAAGATGTCCGCAACATCGTCTCGGAAGTGGGCCTGCTGCCCCGCACCCATGGCTCGGCGCTCTTCACGCGCGGCGAGACACAGGCGCTGGTCGTGGCCACACTCGGCACCGGTGATGACGAGCAGATGATCGACGATCTCGAGGGCACCCGCCATGAGCGCTTCATGCTGCACTACAATTTCCCGCCCTATTCCGTGGGCGAGACGGGCCGCATGGGCTCCCCGGGCCGCCGTGAAATCGGCCACGGCAAGCTCGCCTGGCGCGCGGTGCGTCCGATGCTGCCGGCGCCGCATGAATTCCCCTACACGATCCGCGTGGTCTCCGAGATCACCGAATCGAACGGCTCCTCCTCGATGGCGACCGTCTGCGGTGCCTCGCTTTCGATGATGGATGCCGGCGTGCCGCTGAAGTCGCCGGTGGCGGGCATCGCCATGGGTCTCATCCTCGAGGGTGATCGCTATGCGGTTCTCTCGGACATTCTGGGCGACGAGGATCACCTCGGCGACATGGATTTCAAGGTGGCCGGCACGGCGAATGGCATCACCTCGCTGCAGATGGACATCAAGATCGCGGGCATCACCGAGGAGATCATGAAGGTCGCGCTGCATCAGGCGAAGGGCGGCCGGATGCATATCCTCGGCAAGATGGCCGAGGCGCTCAATGCGCCGCGCGGCGAACTCGGCCAATATGCGCCGCGCATCGAAACCATCAAGATCAACCCCGACAAGATCCGCGAAGTGATCGGCTCCGGCGGCAAGGTGATCCGCGAGATCACCGAGAAGACCGGCACGAAGATCGACATCTCGGATGACGGCACCATCAAGGTCGCCTCGTCGGATGGCGAGAAGATCAAGGCCGCGCTGAACTGGATCAAGGGCATCGCTTCCGAGCCGGAAGTGGGCCAGATCTACGAAGGCACGGTGGTGAAGGTGATGGAATTCGGTGCCTTCGTGAACTTCTTCGGCTCCAAGGACGGCCTCGTCCACATCTCGCAGCTCGCACCCCGCAAGGTCGCGAATGTGAAGGACGTGGTGAAGGAAGGCGACAAGGTGAAGGTGAAGCTGATGGGCTTCGATGATCGCGGCAAGACCAAGCTGTCGATGAAGGTCGTCGACCAGGCGACCGGCGAAGACCTCGAGGCCAAGCAGAAGGCCGAGCGCGACGCCAACAAGGGCGGCGACGAGGACTGATCCTTCCGCTTGCCATCACCGGGTTTGACCCGGTGATCCAGCCTCTGGAAACACGAAAGCCGCGGGAAACCGCGGCTTTTTTGTTGCGCGAGGCTTTCGGCGTCAGGCTGCCTGAGGTTGGTCCACCGCCTTGAGGATCGCGGCGGTCGTCACCGCGGTCGCGAATTCCGCGCCCAAAGTCGCCACATGCGCCCGGTGGATCGCATCGGCCGGGATGACCGTGCCGTCGAGATCCTTCTGGTCGAAGCAGAAGCACGCATCGGCGGCGAGGATCATGCGCCAGCCCATATTCGCGCCGGTCCGCACGCTGGTCGAAACGCACATGTCGGTCGAGATTCCGAAAACCACCACAGCGTCCGCTCCGATCCGCTTGAGCCGGAGATCGAGATCCGTGCCGATGAAGGCGGAATTGACCGATTTCGTGACCAGCGGCTCGCCCTCGCGCGGCACGAAACCGGGGCGGAAAGTGTGGCCGGGCGTCCCCGGCGTCAGGGTCGAGCCGGGCTCCACCGAATCATGGCGGACATGGATGATCGGCCAGCCCTTGCGGCGCCAGGCCGCGAGAAGGGCGAGCCCATTCTCGTCCGAGGCCGGATTGTTGCGGGGTGGCCAGGGCGCTCTGTCAAACGCCAACTGGAGGTCGACGGGAAGAAGAACGGTGCGAGAGCCGAGTTTCAGCATGGGGTTTCCTCATTCGTGTGGCTCCCTTCATTCCCCTCGGACCCTTCTTACCAATCCAGCAGTTGAACCGTCCAGTGCTTCCAGCCCCTCGCCGGTTTTTACCGGACCCTCGAGCTTCGTCGCGAGTTCTTTCCCCAGCTCCACCCCCCATTGGTCATAGGCATTGATGTTCCAGATCGCGGCCTCGACGAAGACGCGATGCTCGTAGAGCGCGATGAGCTGTCCCAGCACGAAG
>NZ_JBJTDY010000111.1:0-26784 GCF_046092605.1 Rhabdaerophilum sp.
CATCGTCTTGGCGCCCTTCCCTGGACACTCCGCCACGTGACCGCTTCCCTCAGCGGGATTGACCATTCGATCTCGGAGGCCGCCGCCAGCCTCGGCGCGGGACCCGTGACGATCTTCTTCCGGATCGTTCTTCCGGTCATCAAGCCTGCGCTCATCGCCTCGGCGCTTTTTGCCTTTGTCGCCTCGTTCATCGACCTGGAGAAATCGTTGTTCCTTGTCGGCCCGGGGCGAACCACGCTCCAGATCGCGATTGTCTCCTATCTCGAATGGAACCTAGACTCGACGATTGCGGCTGTCGCGACGGTGCAGATCGCGATCATCGCGGCCCTTCTGCTCATCACCAACCGCTACGCTCAGCTCAACCGCGCATTCTGAAGGACGTGTCATGTCAGAAATCATGCTCTCGGACGTCTGCAAGCACTACGGCGAGGTCGTTGCGGTTCAAGCCACCAGCCTCAGGATCGAGGAGGGAGAGTTGGTTACCTTCCTCGGTCCCTCAGGTTGCGGAAAGACCACCACGTTGCGAATGATCGGCGGCTTTGTGGATGTCACGTCGGGCCGCATCCTTGTCGGCGGAAGCGACGTGACACGCCTGCCACCGGCCAAACGCAATATGGGTTTCGTTTTCCAGAACTATGCCCTCTTTCCGCACATGACTGTGGCGGAGAATGTCGCGTTCGGGCTTGAAATGCGGAAGATTGCCAAGGTCGAGATCGCAAGCCGGGTCAATACGGCGCTGAGCCGGGTTCGTCTTGCCCACCTCGCCGACCGGCTGCCCAAGCAACTCTCGGGCGGCCAGCAGCAGCGCGTCGCCTTGGCGCGCGCTGGTCATCGAGCCCACTGTCCTGCTTCTGGATGAGCCGCTCTCCAATCTCGATGCCAAGCTTCGACAGGAAATGAAGACCGAGATCCGAGTGCTGCAGAAATCGCTCGCCCTGACAACGATCTTCGTTACGCATGATCAGGACGAGGCGATTTCTGTTTCCGATCGCCTCGTCGTGATGAGTGCGGGCAAGGTCGAGCAGATCGGGACCCCTCGCGAGGTGTTCGAGCGGCCGGCTTCGGCATTCGTCGCGGATTTCATGGGGTTTGCCAATCTGGTTCCGGTCAGGATCGACGGCGAAGGGCGAGGGCAGCTCCGAAACGGCATGAGCATCGCCATCGACAAGGCATCCCCGATCCGAGGTGAGGGCCTTCTCGCGCTTCGGGCGGAGCACATGAGCCTCTCGTCTCAGCCGATGAATGGCAAAATGAACGCGACGGAAGCGACCGTCGAGACACTCACATACCGTGGATCGTTCATTGATTATCTGGTGCGGCTGGACGACGATACGCGTCTTCAGGTGCGTGGCGAGGCACAATCGCCCTTCATGCCCGGACAACGAACCTTCGTCGCCTGGCAGCCGGAAGCGGGGACCCTTGTCGCCTCGGCTCAGGCCTGAGGTTATTGCAACGCGCCGCACCTTGGCGCAAGCTGATCGAAATGTCGTCGATTGCCTCCCCGAAGCCCGATATCACCGCAACGCGCCTCCGCGTGGGTTTTGTTCTGGCGCGCCATTTCACGCTGACGGCCTTTGCGAATTTCATCGATACGCTCCGTCTTGCCGCTGATGAAGGCGATCGCTCGCGCCCCATTCATTGCAAATGGGTCGTGATGTCGGCGACCGGGCACGCGATTGCCTCGAGTTCGGGCGTGCAGATCGTGCCGGAAGCCGGCCTGACCGACCCCAGGCAATTCCACTACATCGTCGTGGTCGGTGGCCTGCTGCATCGCGGCGAACAGATCGATGAAGCCACCGCGAAGTATATCCGGCAAGCCGCAGCGGCGGGAACACCCCTGATCGGGGTTTGTACGGGCTCGTTCATCCTCAAGCGCCTCGGACTCCTGGAAGAACGCAAGACCTGCGTTTCCTGGTATCATCGCAGCGACTTTATCGAAGAATTCGGCGTCGCGCCGATTGCCGACCAGCTTTATGTCATTGATGGCGACCGGATCACCTGTTCGGGTGGCGCCGGCGTCGTCGATCTTGCCGCGGAACTGGTCGAGAAGCATGTGGGTGCACAGGCGGCGAGAAAGAGCCTCAATGTCATGCTGCTGGATGAGCAGCGCGCCGCCCACTCGGCCCAGCCGACACCGCATGTTGCGCCAACAGCCGCGGATGCGCGCGTCCGGCGGGCTGCCCTTGCCATGGAACAGGCCATGGCCAACCCCATCGCGATTGCCGACCTCGCTGCCCGGATCGGTGTCAGCGAACGGCAGCTCGACCGGTTGTTCCGCATTGAACTCGGTGCCAGCCCGGCGGAAACCTATCGCACCATGCGGCTCGACTATGGCCATTGGCTGCTTTCGAACACGAAGCGCAGCATCGGCGAGATTGCCGCCATGACGGGATTTGCCGATGGCGCGCATTTCGCCCGCGTCTATCGCAAGCGTTTTGGCGTGAACCCCCGGGGGATCCGCCAGCGTGGCGATATCACCAACGCTGAAGCCCCAGCCGATCGCCGTCTTTTCAAATCGTGACCCGTCAAATCCTGACTCGGCGGGGATAATTTACAAGTTAAATGGCGGGAATATTCTCGAATTGATCGCCCAAGACGCGCATGCTCCACAAAATTTGGAGCGTCGCGCCATGAAGTTTTCCGCTCTTTCTGTTTTTCTGCAAGGCCTCAAGGGCAATCGCGACTGGCCGGCCCAATGGCGAATGCCAGAGCCGAAAGCGTCCTATGACGCAATTATCGTCGGTGCGGGCGGGCATGGCCTCGCCACGGCCTATTACATGGCAAAGGAGCATGGCCTGCGGAACATCGCCGTTCTCGAAAAAGGCTGGCTTGGCGGCGGAAACACCGGGCGCAACACGACGATTGTCCGCTCCAACTACCTCTGGGAAGAATCAGAGGGCATCTACGAACATGCGATGAAGCTCTGGGAAGGCCTCAGCCACGAGTTGAACTACAACGTCATGTATTCCCCTCGCGGCGTGATGATGCTGGCGCACAACATCCACGATGTGCAGGTTTTCAAGCGCCATGTGCACGCAAACCGCCTCGCCGGCATCGACAATGAATGGCTGACGGCAGAACAGGCGAAGGAATTCTGCCCGCTGCTCAACATCGAAAAAAACATCCGCCACCCGGTCATCGGGGCATCGCTGCAACGGCGCGGCGGGACCGCCCGCCATGACGCGGTAGCCTGGGGCTATGCGCGTGGGGCGGATCGCCTCGGGGTCGATATCATCCAGAATTGTGAAGTGACCGGCATCCGGCGCGACGCCTCGGGCGCCGTTTCCGGGGTTGAAACGGCGAAGGGCTTCATCGCCACCAGGCGCGTCGGGGTCGTCGCGGCAGGCCATACCTCCGTCATCATGGCGATGGCCGGGGTGCGCATGCCGCTCGAAAGCTATCCGTTGCAGGCGCTGGTGTCCGAGCCCGTCAAGCCGATGATGTCCTGCGTGGTGATGTCGAACACGGTCCATGCCTACATGTCGCAATCCGACAAGGGCGAACTGGTCATCGGTGCCGGGACGGATGCCTACACCTCCTATTCGCAGACCGGCGGGCTTCATATCGCCACCCATACGCTGGACGCGATCTGCGAGCTTTTCCCGGCGGTGCGTCGCCTCCGGATGCTGCGTAACTGGGGCGGTATCGTCGACGTGACGCCGGATCGCTCGCCCATCATCGGCAAGACGCCGGTGCCGGGTCTGTTCGTCAATTGCGGTTGGGGCACGGGCGGGTTCAAGGCGACGCCGGGATCCGGCCATGTCTTTGCCGATCTCGTGGCGCGCGGCGAACCCAATGCCATCGCGGCTCCCTTCACCATGGATCGTTTTCGCACCGGCCGCCTCATCGACGAGGCAGCGGCCGCGGCGGTTGCCCATTAACAGGAATACAGACCGATGCTGCTGATCCGTTGCCCTTATTGCGAGATGGACCGCCCCGAACTGGAGTTCCGCTATGGTGGCGAGGCGCATGTCGCTCGCCCGCCGGACCCCATGGCGACCACAGACAAGGAATGGGCCGAGTATCTCTATTTCCGGTCCAACCCGCGCGGGCTTCATGCCGAACGCTGGCGCCATATCCACGGCTGCGGCCGGTTCTTCAATTGCATCCGCGATACGGTGAGTGACCGGATCACCCTGACATACAAGGCAGGCGAAGCGCGGCCGACCCTCGACAAAGGTGCGGCATGAGCGAACCATTCCGGATTGCGGGCACCAAAGGGCGCCCGATGCGCTTCGTTTTTGACGGAATCGCCTATCAGGGCCGCGCGGGCGATACGCTGGCCTCGGCCCTCCTCGCCAATGGCGTGCATCTCATCGGCCGTTCCTACAAATATCATCGTCCCCGCGGCATCCTTTCTGCTGGTGCCGAGGAGCCAAATGCCCTGGTGGCCGTGACACGCGGACCGGGGCGGATGACGCCGAACCTGCGCGCGACTCAGGTCGAGCTTTTCGACGGGCTCACGGCCTCGAGCCAGAATTGCTGGCCATCGCTCGCCTTCGATGCGGGCGCGATCAATGATCTTGCCGGCAAGTTCTTCTCCGCAGGGTTCTACTATAAGACCTTCATGGGTCCGAAGGCGGTGGGGAACACGCTCTGGACGAAGGTGTTCGAACCCATCGTGCGGCAGGCCGCAGGTCTTGGAGCCCGCACGACCGAGCCGGACCCGGATCGTTACGCCCAGTTCCATGCCCATTGCGATGTCCTGATCTGTGGCGCCGGCCCTGCTGGCATCGCAGCGGCGCTGGCGGCGGGCCAATCCGGCAAGGATGTCATTCTGTGTGATGAACAGGCCGAACTGGGTGGTTCGCTGCTGCATGAAGCAACGGCCAGCATCGACGGCAGACCGGCGCGGGATTGGCTGGCGGGGGCGTTGGCCGAACTGCGAAGCTTTGCCAATGTGCGCCTGATGCCGCGCACGCAGGCTTTCGGCTATTACGCGCAAAACTTCGTGGCGCTGTCGGAACGCGTCGCGGATCACCTCCCGGAAATGCCTGAGGGAGCGCGCGAGCGACTCTGGCAGGTGCGTGCGAAGGAAGTGGTGATCGCGACGGGCGCGATCGAACGCCCGCTCGTCTTTCCTGGCAATGACCGCCCCGGCGTGATGCTCGCCGAGGCCGCGCGCCTTTATCTCAACCGACACGGCGTCAAGGTTGGTTCGCGCGTGGTGATCGTGACCGCGCATGACAGCGCATATCGTGTGGCACTCGACCTGGCCGCGGCAGGAACCACCGTCGCCGCCATCGTCGATACCCGTGCCAATCCGCCAGCGGCGCGTTTGGAAGAAGCGCGGAAGGCTGGCTTGCGGGTTGTCACGTCAGGCACGGTGATCGGCACAAGGGGCCGGCTTCGGGTTTCGAGCGTCGGGATCGCCGTCGTCACCGGCGGCGTGGTCGGCCAGCCCGAATGGCTGGCTTGCGACGCTCTTCTGATGTCGGGCGGCTGGACGCCGAGCGTGCATCTCTACTCGCAGTCTCGCGGCAAGGTCGTCTGGAGCGAGGATCGCCAGATGTTCCTGCCGGGCGTCTCGGTGCAGGCCGAGCGTTCCTCCGGCGCGTGCAAGGGGACATTCGCCCTGTCGGAGATCCTGAAGGAGGGGTATCGGGCCGGGGAAGAGGCTTCAGGACTGGAAAGCCGCCGTGATTTTGACGTTGCCGGCGATTCCGGGACAGACGGTGGCACGATGGGGCGCCTACCCCGGCCGGCCGGCGGCAAGGGCAAGGCCTTTGTCGATTTCCAGAACGATGTCAAAGCCGATGATATCGATCTTGCCGTTCAGGAGGGCATGCGCTCGATCGAGCATGTGAAGCGCTACACCACCACCGGCATGGCGACGGATCAGGGCAAGACCTCGAACCTCAACGCGCTGGCCATCGCGGCGGACAGGCTCGGCAAGAGCATCCCGCAGGTTGGGCTGACGACCTTCCGCCAGCCCTATACGCCGGTGACCTTTGGTGCGTTCGCCGGGGCCAATCGGGGCGATCTTTTCGACCCCGTGCGGCAAACCCCGATCCATTCCTGGGCCGCGGAAAACGGCGCGGCTTTCGAGGATGTCGGCATCTGGAAACGCGCCTGGTATTTCCCGCGGGCCGGCGAGGACATGCACAAGGCGGTGCTGCGCGAGTGCCGGCAGGCGCGCGCGACCGCTGGTATTTTCGATGCCTCCACCCTCGGCAAGATCGAGGTTGTGGGACCGGATGCCGCCGCCTTCATGGAAAAGCTCTACACCAACCCATGGGCAAAGCTCGAGCCGGGTCGTTGCCGCTATGGCCTCATGCTCAACGAAGCGGGCTTCGTGATCGATGACGGCGTCATCGCCCGGATGGCCGATGACCGGTTCCACGTCACCACCACAACGGGTGGTGCGCCGCGCGTGCTGCACCACATGGAGGATTACCTCCAGACCGAGTTCCCCGAACTCAAGGTCTGGCTCACCTCCACCACCGAGCAATGGGCGGTGATCGCGGTTCAGGGGCCTAAGGCGCGGGAGATCATCGCGCCGCTGGTGAACGGCATCGACCTTTCGAAGGACGCGATGCCGCATATGTCCATCCGCGAGGGCATGGTTTGCGGCGTGCCGGCCCGCGTGATGCGCGTGAGCTTCACCGGCGAGCTTGGCTACGAGATCAATGTGCCAGCCGATTACGGGCGCTCTGTCTGGGAGGCGGTCTGGGCCGAAGGGCGCAAGTTTGACGCGGTTGCCTATGGGACCGAGGCGATGCACGTCATGCGTGCCGAAAAGGGTTACATCATCATCGGGCAGGAAACTGACGGCACGGTGACGCCGGATGATCTCGGCCTCAACTGGGCCATCGGCAAGGCGAAAAAGGACTTTGTCGGCAAACGCTCGCTGACCAGGCCCGACATGGTCGTCGAAGGGCGCAAGCAGCTGGTCGGACTGCTGACCGAAAACCCTGCAACGGTTCTCGAGGAAGGCGCGCAGATCACGGCCGGGGCCACACCCGCAACGGGCACCCGCGCGCTTGGCCACGTCACCTCGTCCTATGAAAGCCCGGCGCTGGGGCGTTCGATCGCGCTGGCACTGGTCGCAGATGGCCGCAAGCGCATGGGCGAAACGCTTTACGTCCCGATGCCAGGTGGAGCGATCGCCGTGAAGATCGTCGCGCCGGTATTTGTCGATCCCAAAGGAGACCGGATCAATGAGTGAGACCGGATCGATGGTCGATCATGCTGGCATGCCAGCCAGCCGGCATGGGCCGCTCGATGGCCTTTCCCTGCCAGGGCAAACGGATTTCTCCGTTTCCCGGGCTGTCCACGCGGCGCGGTTCATCCTGCGCGGAGAGAGCATTCACGTCTCCGCATTCGGGCCGGAAGTGCCGGACAGATTGCGGGCGAGCACGGCCGGATCCCGAGCCGCGCTGTGGCTTGGGCCTGATGAATTCCTGCTCCTCGCCCCTGGCGAGGATGCAGAAGCCATCAGCAACACGCTGAAACCGTCGCTTCCGGCTGCAAGCACCGCGCTGGTGGATGTTTCCCATCGGCAGATCGGCCTGACACTGGAAGGAAGGCTTGCCGCGCGCTGCCTCTCGGCAGGGTGCCCACTCGATCTCGGCCTTGCCTCCTTCCCGATCGGCATGGCGACGCGGACGATCTATCTCAAGAGCGAAATCGTGCTCTGGCGGCAGGCCGATGCCCGCTTTCATGTCGAGGTCTGGCGGTCTTTCGCTCCCTATCTCGTCGGCCATCTGGCCGATGCCCTGCGCAGCACAAACGGGCTTTGAGGCAAGGGAGCGGGGCATGATCGGAATCTTCGACCTTTTCAAGATCGGAATCGGACCCTCCTCCTCCCATACGGTCGGGCCCATGAAGGCCGCCTCTTCTTTCGTCGCGGCGCTCGAAGCCGGCGGATTCACCCCTGGCGTCGTCCGTGTTGTCACGACGCTCTATGGTTCACTGGCATGGACCGGAAAAGGCCACGGCACCGCCAAAGCGGTGATTCTCGGGCTTGCCGGATTGCACCCTTCGACAATCGACCCCGAAGCGGCGGAGGAAATCGCCGGCACGGTCGCTACCGCGAGACGGCTTCGCCTCGGCGGCAAGGGGCTCATCGCCTTCGATGCGGAAGCCGACATCGTCTTTGACCTTATCACGAACCCGACTTTTCACCCCAACACCCTTGCCTTCACGGCTCTGGATGCGGCGGGCGAACCGCTGTTCAGTCAGCGATGGTGCTCCATCGGCGGTGGCTTCATTGTTCTTGAGGGGCAGAATGAGCTACCGGTCGAGGTGAATGCCAAGGCTGTTCCCTATCCCTACCAGAGCGCTGCCGAACTGCTGGCGATCGGCCAGGCTTCCGGCCTTGCAATCGCGGAGATCGTCCGCGCCAACGAGGAGGCCTTGCGTCCGGCGGTGGAAGTTGCGGCCTATCTCACGGCCATTGCCGAGGTGATGTTCGCCTGCGTCGATCGAGGATTGAACGCCGAAGGGGTGCTTCCCGGTGGTCTTCAGGTCAAGCGCCGCGCCGCAGCGATCTTTCGAAAGCTCAAGCAGCAGCATTCCGAGAACGATTTCGCCGCGCATCAGGTCATGGATGTCATCTCGGTCTTCGCCATCGCGGTGAATGAGGAGAATGCGGCGGGCGGGCGGGTCGTCACGGCGCCGACAAATGGCGCTGCGGGCGTTATTCCGGCCGTTCTGCGCTATTACCGCGATTTCTGGCCCGGCGCGGACGAAGCGGGCATCGCACGCTTCCTGCTCACCGCAAGCGCGATTGGTGTCCTGTTCAAGCTCAATGCGTCCATTTCCGGCGCCGAGGTGGGTTGCCAGGGCGAGGTGGGCGTGGCGGCCTCGATGGCGGCGGCAGGGCTCTGCGCGGCATGGGGCGGCACCAATGCCCTGATCGAGAATGCTGCCGAGATCGCGATGGAGCATCATCTTGGCATGACCTGCGATCCGATCGGCGGTTTGGTGCAGATCCCCTGCATCGAACGCAATGCGTTCGGCGCGGTCAAAGCCGTCAATGCGGCCTCGATGGCCCTGAAGGGCGACGGGACGCACAAAGTCAGTCTCGATCAGGTCATTGCGGCGATGCGCCAGACCGGCGCCGACATGCACCATAAATACAAGGAAACCTCGCAGGGCGGTCTCGCGGTCGCCTTCGTCGAATGCTGAGGCAAAGAATGCCGTGGAAGGAACCCCGATGACCGCTCTCAACCGTTCGAACAGCTTTTTCTCGGCATCCGTCGCAGATGTCGACCCCGAAATCGCCAGGGCCTTGCAACTCGAACTCGGGCGCCAGCGCGATGAAATCGAGCTGATCGCATCCGAGAACATCGTCAGCCGCGCGGTGCTCGAGGCGCAAGGTTCGGTTCTGACGAACAAATACGCCGAGGGTTATCCCGGCCGGCGCTATTACGGCGGCTGCCAGTTTGTCGATATCGCCGAGGATCTGGCGATTGCCCGCGCCAAGCAGCTGTTCGGCTGCGGATTTGCCAATGTGCAGGCGAATTCCGGTTCTCAGGCCAATCAGGCGGTGTTTCTCGGCCTCCTGAAGCCGGGTGACACCTTCATGGGACTTGATCTCGCCGCCGGGGGTCATCTCACCCATGGCGCAAAGCCCAACATGAGCGGAAAGTGGTTCAATGTCGTGAGCTATGGCGTTCGGCCGGACGACCATCGGATCGACATGGACGCTGTGGCGCGCCTTGCCGAAGAACACCGGCCCAGGATGATCATCGCCGGTGGATCGGGCTATTCCCGCCATTGGGATTTCGCACGGTTCCGCGAGATTTGCGATGCGATCGGCGCCTGTTTCATGGTGGATATGGCGCATTTTGCGGGGCTTGTCGCAGGTGGCGCGCATCCCTCGCCGTTCCCGCATGCCCATGTTGTCACCACCACGACCCACAAGACCCTGCGGGGACCACGGGGCGGTATGGTGCTCACGAATGACGAGGACATCGCCAAGAAGATCAATTCGGCGATTTTCCCCGGCTTGCAGGGCGGCCCGCTCATGCATGTCATCGCAGCCAAGGCGGTCGCCTTCCAGGAGGCGTTGCAACCGTCCTTCCGGGCCTACGCGCAAGCGGTGGTCGAAAATGCACAGGAACTGGCGAAGACATTGATGGAAGCCGGCTTTGCCATCGCTTCCGGCGGCACGGAGAATCACCTGATGCTGGTCGACCTGCGCCCGAAAAAGCTCACGGGCAAGGCAGCCGAAGCCACGCTGGGTCGCGCGCACATCACCTGCAACAAGAACGGCATCCCTTTTGACCCCGAGAAGCCGACCATCACATCCGGCATTCGCCTCGGTTCGCCCGCCGCCACGTCGCGCGGCTTTGGCAAGGCGGAATTCCGGGCAGTCGGCGCGTTGATCGCGGAAACACTGAATGGCCTTGCAGCCCATGGCGAAGAGGGGAACGCGGCGACGGAAGCCGCCGTGAAGCACAAGGTCGAGTCGCTGCTGCGTCAGTTCCCGATCTATGCCTGAACGGGCAATTCCCATGTCTCCCGAAGCCCATCCGCGGTCGGATCGCCCTGTCCCGGATTGGCGCCTTCGCCCATCACGGCGACTGCGAGGAGCGAAAGAAAGCCCCGCAGCATGGGAGGTCCTGTCCCCCGGCTATCAGCGTCGAGATCTCGGTATTGCTTCGTGCGAATTGAATGGTTGAACGGCAAGGCGACAAGGGCAGGAACGACATGGTGGCAGGTTTCGCTCTTACGGTCTCTTGTGCTTCAAGGCGGGATATTGTGGCGTCAATTGCTTCCTATCTGGCGCGGATGGGATGCAACATCACAGATAGTGCCCAATTCGATGACAGGGAAACCGGCCGTTTCTTCATGCGCATGAGCTTCCTGAGCGAGAAAGGCCGGCCCCTCCGCGCCATCGAGCAGGGCTTTGCGGAATTGGCGAGCCCCTTCGGGATGGACTACCTGTTCCATGATGAATCGCGGAAGATGAAAGTCATCATCATGGTTTCGCGCTTCGGACATTGCCTGAACGACTTGCTGTATCGCTGGCGGATTGGCGCGCTGCCGATCGATATTGTTGCCGTTATTTCCAATCATCTGGATTATCAAAAACTGGTCGTCAATCACGATATTCCTTATCATTACATCAAGGTGACAAAGGAAAACAAGGCTGAGGCAGAAGCCAGACAGATCAGGATTATCGAGGAGACGGGCGCCGAACTGGTTGTGCTTGCGCGGTACATGCAGGTTCTCTCTGCCGAGATGTGCCAGATGATGTCTGGCAGGATCATCAACATCCACCATTCCTTCCTGCCCAGCTTCAAGGGCGCCAATCCCTATCGGCAGGCTTTTGAACGGGGCGTCAAGCTGATCGGCGCGACCTCGCATTATGTCACGATCGATCTCGATGAAGGACCGATCATCGAGCAGGACATCGTGCGGGTAACGCATGCCCAAAGCTCGGAGGATTACGTCGCGATTGGCCGCGACGTCGAGAGCCAGGTTCTGGCGCGCGCAATTCATGCGCATATCCATGGACGCGTGCTCCTCAATGGAACAAAGACGATCGTCTTTCCCGCAAGTCCAGGCAGTTATGCCTCGACACGAACCGGATAAGCCAAAGGCTTGCTTCGAGATATACGGAGACGGCGATGCGCGGCATTGCGCTTCCTTATGGACCGATTTCGGAATTTAATTGGAGCCTGTATTTGGCGTCGGAATAGTCTTGGGCTGGGATCGGAAATGTTGGCGCGTCGCCAAGCACCCAGGGTTCGCGATTCGTTGAGGCCGTCTCTTGAGCGCATACTTGGCTGTATCTGCCGGTCGCAAGTCATTTGGCGCCTTTACGGCGTTGGATGGGATCGCGCTTGACATCCTTGAAGGCGAATTCATCTGTTTCCTGGGCCCTTCTGGGTGCGGAAAAACGACCTTGCTGCGCTGCATTGCCGGCCTTGAATCGATGGATTCGGGGCGTATTGTTCAGGGCGGCATTGACATCACGAAGCTTCCGCCATCAGTCCGCGATTTCGGCATCGTCTTTCAGTCCTACGCCCTGTTTCCGAACCTGAGCGTTCATGACAACATTGCCTACGGGCTGGTGGCGCAGGGGCAACCGCGCCCAATGATTGTCGAGCGCGTGGCCGAACTCGTGGCGCTTGTCGGTCTGCGGGGGCAGGAAGCCAAGTATCCGGCGCAGCTTTCGGGTGGGCAACAGCAGCGGGTGGCGCTGGCGAGAGCGCTTGCCCCGATGCCGGGGCTGCTGCTTCTGGACGAACCCCTTTCGGCCCTTGACGCCAAGGTCCGCACGCATCTGCGCAGGGAATTACGGGACGTGCACCGGAAAGTTGGCCTGACCACCATCATGGTGACGCATGACCGAGAGGAGGCCTTGACGCTTGCCGATCGTATCGCCGTGATGAATGCTGGTCGGTTCGAGCAGATCGGCGCGCCATCCGAGGTCTATAATGAACCTGCGACACCTTTCGTTGCCGATTTCATTGCCGCGATGAACCTTTACGAGGCGACGCGGATCGATAATGAGCGGATCCGGTGCGGTTCGGTCGAACTCGGCGTATCGCGCGCTCTCCCCGGGGCATCAGGCCCATTGACCTGCGGGTTCAAGCCCGAGGATGCCAGCCTCGCCTTCGAGGCCGCCGCTGGTGAAAACGTCATTCCCTGCCAGGTCATGGATATCGAGAACCTGGGGTCGATGATGCGCGTCTATCTTGCTGCCCCGCTGGGGACGGCGGATGTCCGGATTGATGTTCCTTTATCCGGGGCAAGCGTGATCCCGAGACGTGGGGAACGGATTTTCATGCGCATCCCACCGGAAAGCATCCGGCTCTACGGGCCGGGCGGATGACAGTTCTCACGAACCATCCGGCAGCAATCAGGTTGCGCGCCGATCGCGATGGATTGCTGCTCGTCGTGCTTCTGGTCGCATACAGTCTTTTCTTCCTGCTGACTGTTCTCGTGCCGCTGGGGCTGATTCTGCTCCGCAGCTTTCAGGATCGGAGCGGCAATTTCGTTGGCCTCCTCAATTGGCAGAAGTATTTCAGCTCGGCGTCGCTCGTCAGCTCGTTCGGGCATAGCTTTCTTGTGGCAGCGGTCACAACCGTCATCGTGCTGATGCTGGGATTTGCCTATGCCTATGCATTGTGCCGCACACGAATGCCATGGCGCCCCTTCTTCAAGATCATGGCGATGGCACCGCTTCTGATGCCGGGTCTGCTGAAGGCAATCGCGCGATCTACTGGTTCGGCAATCAGGGCGCCCTGAAAGAGGCGCTGATGGGCGCTTCAATTTACGGCCCGATCGGAATTGTCATGGCGTCGACAATATGGACATTGCCGCATGCCATCCTGGTGCTCTCGGCGGCGATGATGCTCTCCGATGCGCGCCTCTTCGAGGCGGCCGCCTGCCTTCGGGCGGGCCCGCTGCGCACCTTCCTGACAGTAACCCTGCCGGGCCTGCGCTATGGGCTGATCTCGACGGGGATCTTCGTCTTCATCCGCGTTTTCACGGATTTCGCCATTCCGAAGGTGATCGGGGGCAACTATAACGTTCTGGCGACGGATATCTACAAGGAGGTCGTGGGCCAGCAGAACTTCGAGATGGGCGCTGTCGTGTCGATGATGCTGCTGATCCCGGCGCTCCTTGCCTTCATGATCGATCGCGCCATCGCGGAGGGCCGCGGCGAAGGGATGACGGCGCGTGCCGTACCCCATGAGCCAAGACCTTCGCGCCTCCGGGACATGACCTATTTTTTCTATTGCGCCTCAATTGCCTTCATCATGCTGGCGGTGATCGTCATGGGCCAACTCGCCGCATTGTTCCGGTTCTGGCCATATAATCTCTCTCTGACCTTTGATCACTATACATTCGATATGCAAGGCGTGGGTTGGGAAAACTTCCGCAACTCGCTGGTTCTCTCGATTTTTGTCGCCACGATCGGCACCGTGCTGTCCTTCGTGAGCGCGTATCTCGTTGAAAAGCCGCTGGGTCACAGGGGCCTGCGCGGAGCGATCCATGCCGTGGCTCTCATGCCCATGGCGATTCCGGGGCTGGTGCTCGGCCTCGGCTACCTGCTGTTCATCAACGCTCCCGGAAACCCTCTGGGTTTTCTCTATGGCACCGTGACCATCCTCGTGATCAACACGATCAGCCTCTATTACACCGTTCCGCATCTGACTGCCCGGACCGCATTGCGGCAGATCGACAAGGAGTTCGAAGCGGTTGCCGCATCCCTGAAAATGCCGCTTTGGCGCAATTTTTTCCGGGTCACGGTGCCGATCTGCCTGCCGGCCATTCTCGATATCTGGGTCTATCTTTTCCTCAGCGCGATGACGACGGTTTCAGGTGTGATCTTCCTCTATGGCATCCATAGCTCGCTGGCGTCCCTGGCGGTCGTTCATATGGATGAAGCCGGCCGGCTTGCCTCCGCAGCCGCCATGGGAACGCTGATCCTCTATGCCTGTGTCGCGGTCCGTCTTCTGCATGTTCTTGTTGCGCGCGGGATCATCCTGAAAACCCAGAAATGGCGAGGCCAAGGCGATGGTTGATCCTCACCGTGCTCCACCAGGGCGAGCATCGAGCAGAAACCGGATCTGGTCTTCACTTTCTATCGTCCCCGGCCGCACCGCGCGGACAGCGTCTATCGCTTGCCGGGGGGACATGTTGAAGCGGTCAATCAAAACCAACGCCACCATCGTTCCCGTGCGTCCGAGGCCGGCAGCGCAATGGAAGAGAACGTTTTCACCTTTCCCCAGAACATTCTCGACTTCGTCGAGCAGGCGGCGAAGCCGGCCCGCCGGTTGGGAGACGGGGATGCCCATATTCACGATCGGAAAGTGTTGCTAACGAAACTGTCGCAATGCCACCTTCCGTGGCAATTCCGGCACGCCCAGCCGGCCAAACTCGTCTTGCTCGATCAAGCTAACCATCAAGCCGACACCTTGCGCCTCAATCGCTGAAAGGTCGGCGTCAAGAGACCGTTGCCAATTCCGCCCCAAAGCATCCGGGCCTGAACGCCCGGGCGCATGTGTCATGCCGATCCGACCGCTGGAAGGCGTCGGAATTGTGTCAATGATCAAGGGTCCTGACAAAAATCGCCCTACGTGCATCGAAGACTACCCAAATTCATCGCATTCATCATCAAGTCACCACAGACAGGAGAGCTGCTGATGTCAATATTCTACCGAATCATTCTGGCAAGCCTGGGCGCCATTGCGATGGTGTCCATCATGAAACCTTCCCATGCCGGGGAGCTGACAATCTATGCTGGCGCTGAAGCCGACAATATCTAGTATTTCTCTGAAGTTTTTGCAAAGGCCCATCCAAACATCAAGTTGAACTGGATCAGGGATTCGACTGGCATCATCGCGGCCCGCGTACTTGCGGAAAAAGACAACCCCAAGGCCGACGTTCTGTTCGCCATGGCGGTGACGAGCATGACCGGATTTGCCAAGATGGGCATGTTCGAATCCTACAGCCCGAAGGGCATTGAAAAACTCAATCCTCTCTTCCTCGACGGAAAGACGCCCGCAGAATGGGTTGGCCATTATGGCTGGGCCAGCGCCATGTGCTTCAATACGATTGAGGCGGGCAAGGGAAAAATGCCGCGCCCTGCCAGCTGGGCAGACCTGACCAACCCGGTCTACAAGGGCAAGATCACCATGCCAAATCCCGCTTCATCCGGCACCGGCTATTTGATGGTGGCGGCATGGATCCAGATGTTGGGCGAGGCAAAGGCCTGGGAATTCATGGACAAGCTGCATGAAAATGTCGGCGTCTACAGCCACAGCGGCTCGAAGCCTTGCGAACAGGCCGCATCCGGCGAGTATGTGATCGGCCTCTCCTTTCCGTTCCGCGCCATCCGGCTGAAGGAACAAGGGGCACCGATCGACATCATCCTGGCTCAGGAAGGCACCGGATGGGAAATGCAGACCGGCGCCATCATGAAGGGAACGAAAAACCTGGCCGATGCCAAGACCTTCATGGATTGGTCGCTGACCGAAGAGGCCATGAAGGCCTATGGCAGTCGATATGAGGTGACAGCCGCCCCTGTCGAGCTCCAGCGGTCGAAATTCTTCCCCGCCGATCTCGAAAAGAAGCTGATCAAGAACGATTTCGCCTGGGCCGCCTCCGAACAGGGCTGCATTCTCGCGGAATGGCGGAAACGTTATGATACCAAGAGCGAACCGAGGAAATAACGGCAGTCCCGTCATCAAGAACTGGTCGCCACGGGGGTAAAGAAGCCCGGAGCCAGCAGGATTTGTGTTGTGAAATCTAAAATCCGGTCGCCGTAACTCGGTAGCTGGCTCCGGGGTTACGCAATGTCAGAAGTGACCGGGCATCAGCGCCCGGCCTACCCTTCCCGCGCGTCGAGCGTGCCAACTGTCGCTCCGCAGAACGATCCCGGGCGTCCGCCCTTGAGCGGACTCGGGTCTGATTGAACGAGACCATCCGTTCTCATTTCTTGTTGTTTCACGCATTTTCTTCGACCAACCGGTATCCAATGGATCGGAAAATGCTCTCAGCCAGCAGCTGCTCCCGCAGGGATGGAGCCTGATCGTAAGTCGCCGCGGGCGGCGAGTCTTTTTCTAAAAATTGTAACAGAAAACGCCCGACCGAGGCGCCTCGGAAATCTCGTTCAGAGCCCCCCGGCCATCGATACGCGGCACCCCGTGAGGCTTGATCAGAAGGTGAGCATCGGAAGGCTTCTGCCAAGGAGCTTGAAATGCGCCGCGATCAAGAAGGAAAGATGCGCCCGGAGGGGCGATTCACGTTTCTTGCGCGGAACAGGAAAAAACTGGAGCGGGTAAAGGGATTCGAACCCTTGACCCCAACCTTGGCAAGGTTGTGCTCTACCCCTGAGCTACACCCGCATCCATGCGACGTGACCGCCGATAACCGGTGTTTAGAACAAGAGCCGGCGAAAAGGCAAGAGGCATTTTGTGGCCATGAGCGGGGAGGCCGGCAGGGCTTGGCTTTCTGCGGCCAAGCGGGCAAAGAACATGCCGCAACTCCCCTTTCCGGACCGATCCGCATGAGCGCCGACCCTTCCGCCCCCGCCTACGCCCTGCTCGCCAAGCTGGGCATCACCCACCACACGGTGGAGCATCCACCTGTCTTCACTGTGGCTCAATCGCAAGAATTGCGCGGCACCCTGCCCGGCGGGCACACCAAGAACCTCTTCACGAAGGATAAGGCCGACCGGCTCTTCCTGATCACCGCCGAGGAGGACAGCCCCATCGACCTCAACGCGACAAGCAAGCTCCTGGGCACCAAGGGCCGGCTTTCCTTTGCCAGCGCCGAACTCCTCCGCGAGCATCTCGGCATCGAGCCCGGCTCGGTGACGCCGCTTGCGCTTGTAAATGACAAGGCGGGACTCGTCACTTTCATCCTCGAGAAACGCCTTCTCGAGCACGAGATCATCAATGTGCATCCCCTCGTCAATTCACGCACCACGGCCCTGAAACGCGAGGAGTTGCTCGCCTATATCGCGGCGACAGGCCATTCGGTTCAGGCGATGGAGCTTCCCCATCGCGTGGTTGAGCCCGAGGCCGGGGGCTGAAATCTGCCGTGACGGGTTGCAACCTTCCCGCTTGAATTCCACATAACACCACAAGGCCGCTTGCGGCTGGACGAAACAGGGTTCCGAGCCATGACCGACGCCACCGCCCTCGTGAAGGACACGACCACTAAGGATTTCCGCCAGGATGTGCTGATGGAATCGATGAGCCAGCCCGTGCTGGTCGATTTCTGGGCCCCCTGGTGCGGGCCCTGCAAGCAGCTGACCCCCGTGATCGAGAAAGTGGTGGCGAGCTACAAGGGCAAGGTGAAGCTCGTGAAGATGAATATCGACGAGCATCCGCAGATCGCGGGCCAGCTTGGCGTGCAATCGATTCCCGCCGTCTTCGCCTTCCAGCGCGGCCAGCCGATTGACGGCTTCATGGGTGCCCTGCCCGAGAGCCAGATCAAGGGCTTCATCGAGCGGCTCGTCGGCCCGGCCGGTCCTGATCTCGCCGCTGTGCTGGCCGAGGCGCAGGCTCTGCTCGAGAGTGGCGACGCGGCGGGCGCGATGGAGTTCTTCGCAGCCATTCTCGCGGAGGAGCCGGAGAACATGGATGCGCTCGGCGGGTTGATCCGCGCGCAGATCCTCGGAGGCGCGTTGATGCAGGCCGAGCAGATGCTGGCCCGCGTTCCTGCCGAGAAGGCCGAACACCCGGCCGTTGCCGGCGCACGCGCCGCGCTCGATCTTGCAAGGCAGGTGGAGGCCCTTGGCGATCTCAACACGCTGCAGAGGCAGGTCGAGGCCAATCCGCTGGATCATCAGGCCCGCTTCGATCTCGCGCTCGCGCTCAACGCGCGGGGTTGCAAGGAAGAAGCCGTGGAAGCGCTGATCGCGATCATCAGGAAGGATCGCGCCTGGAACGAGGACGGCGCGAGAAAGCAACTGCTGCAATTCTTCGAGGCCTGGGGCAACCAGGACGATGCAACCGTCGCCGGTCGTCGCCGGCTCTCCGCCACCCTGTTCGCCTGATCTGACAGGAGGAGGCTTCGGCATGCCCAGTTCGTCGAGCCCCTCGGGCCTCATGCTGCCGGATACGCTGCCGCTTTTCCCGCTGCCGGGGGCGCTGCTGCCGCGTGGGCAGATACCGCTGAACATCTTCGAGCCGCGCTACCTCGCGATGGTCGATGCCGCGCTCGCCGGCAGCCGCCTCATTGGCATGGTCCAGCCCGATCCGGGCGTGGTCGATCGCATCGGCCTGCCGCAGATCTACAGGGTGGGCTGTGCCGGGCGCATCACGCAATTCGCGGAGACCGGCGACGGGCGTTACCTTATTCAACTCACCGGCATCAGCCGGTTCCGGATCGTCGAGGAATTGTCGGTCATCACGCCGTTCCGGCAGGCACAGGTGGATTTCGCGCCCTATTCGGCGGATCGCAGCCCCGGCGCGGGAGAGAACGAGGTGGATCGCGAGGGCATGCTCGCGGCGCTCCGCAAGTTCTCGGATGCGAACAAGGCTCCGATCGACTGGGGCTCCATCGAGCAGGCCGGCAACGAGGCGCTGGTCAACGGCCTTTCCATGATGTCGCCCTATGGCGTGCGCGAGAAACAGGCGCTGCTGGAAGCGGAAACGCTGAAGGATCGCGCCGAGATGCTCATCGCCATTACCGAGATGGATCTCGCCCGCAAGGATGGTGACGAAGAGCCGCGTCTGCAGTAAAGCCGGCGCAACGAGGGATTTCCGATGAGCGAACAGACGACCGACACCCAATCCGGCCCCGAGCGCAGCGTGGATCCGAAGCTGCTGGAATTGCTCGTCTGCCCTTTGACCAAGGCGACACTTGATTATGACGCCGTGCGCCAGGAACTCGTGAGCCGTCCCGCGAAGCTCGCCTATCCCGTGCGTGATGGCATCCCGATCATGCTGCCAGAGGAAGCACGCCGGATCGACTGAAGCGTTTTCAAGCGAAGCGGGAGCCGGTTCGCGTGCGGAAAACGCGACCGAGCCGCAAGATCAGATCGGTTCGCCACGGAAGAGCCGCGGCTCATGCGCGCCACGCCCGGCCGCCGCCTGCCGAAACATCGCTTTTAGCCGCTCCGAGCGGTTGACGAAGTTCAATCCGGCATCGCGCAACACGCGCAGCGGGCCAGCATCATTCGAGAAGAGGCGGTTGAGCCCCTCGGTCGCAGCGGCCATCGCCGCCGCCGCCGGTCGCCGCCGCGCCTGATAGGCTTCCAGCAAGGCCGGATCGCCGGGGTCGAGCCCCAGGCGCAGGTGCTCGATCACGAGTTCGGCCAGCGTCGCAGCATCCCCAAAGCCGAGATTGAGCCCCTGCCCCGCGAGAGGGTGAACGACATGCGCCGCATCCGCCACCAGAGCAAGGCGCGGACCCACGAATCGCCGCGCGAGACCCAGCGAGAGCGGGTGGCTCGAAATCCGGCCAATCCCGGTGATGGTGCCGCGCCAGCCCGCCGCGCGCCGATCGATCTCTGCGCGCAGCTCGTCCGGTGGCAAGGCGAGCATGCGCCTTGCAACATCGGAACGCTCGCTCCAGACCATCGAGGAGCGGCCCTCCTCGAGCGGCAGCAGCGCGAAGGGACCACCGGGCAGGAAATGCTGGATCGCCTCGCCATGATGCTGGCCTGAATGCTCGACGATCCCCGTGATCGCCACCTGCCCATAGGCCCAGCCATGCACGGGAATGCCGGCGATGCGACGCACAGCCGAGCGCGCGCCATCCGCGCCGATCAGCAGCGAAGCCTTCCGCCGGCCGCGATTCGTCTCGACGAGCAGGCTGTCACCCTCCTCGCGCAAAGAGCGGATGATCTCCGGCCGCACGGTCACGCTGGCTCCCGCCAGTGCCGCGCGCAGCGCCTTCTGCAACAGACCGAGCGGCACGAGATGGGCAAGCGGCTCGCCCTCGTCCGCCTCGAATCCGAGGCTCAGGGGCCGGATTTCAGCCGCGAGCGCGGTATCGGAGAGGGCAATCGAGCGCATGGGATGGGCCCCGGCGGCGAGAGCCGGCCAGACGCCGAGCGATTGCAGAAAGCGGCAGGAGCCGGCATTCAGCGCGAGAATGCGCGAATCCGGCTCGCGCATCGTTTCTGCCACGCCGTCCATCGCGTCGAGGACAGCGATATCCGAAGCCGGGAGGCCGGCGCGCAACATGGCCAGCGCCGTCGCCGCGCCAGCCGGGCCTGCGCCAGCAATGAGGATTCGCTCAGACATGGCCATGCCTCCTCCCTGTCGGACCTAGCGCGCGCGGCGGGCGCTGCCAACCCGGCGGAACGGGCGACTTGACGCAGCACAAGCGGGAAGCGCAGAAAACCTTCCTCACCCGCTGGCCGGACCTTGCATGACACCTGTCGAAACGCTTCTCTCGATCCTCGATCTTGAACGGCTTGAGGTAAACTTCTTCCGCGGGCACTCCCCTCTCGTGGGCTGGAAGCGCGTTTATGGCGGGCAGGTGGTCGCGCAGGCCTTGGTCGCGGCGAATCGCACGGTGGAGGGGCGCCGGCCGCATTCGCTGCATTGCTATTTCCTGCTCGGTGGCGATCCCTCCATCCCCATCATCTACGAAGTCGAACGCATCCGCGACGGGCGCAGTTTCACCACGCGGCGCGTCTTGGCGATCCAGAAGGGCGAGGCGATCTTCGCGATGTCCGCCTCCTATCACGCGGAGGAGCCCGGCCTGCATCATCAGGCGACGATGCCGAAGGTGCCGGGCCCGGATGACCTGCCGACCGAGGCAGACCTGAAGAAGCTCTATCTCGACAGCCTGCCGCCGGGCCGGGCGGCCTATTGGCGTCGCGAACGCCCGATCGAGGTGCGTCCGGTGGACCCCTCCGGCTTCTTCGATCGTCGAAAGCAGGCGAGCGCGCATCACCTCTGGTTCCGCGCCACCGGCCGCCTCCCGGATGATCCGGCGACCCACGCGGCCGTGCTCGCCTATGCCTCAGACATGTCGCTGCTCGACAGCGCGATGGTCGCCCATGGCAAGAGCGTGTCCGATCCTGACATCATGCCCGCGAGCCTTGACCATGCTTTGTGGTTCCATGAGGATTTCCGCGCGGATGAGTGGTTGCTCTACGCGCAGGAAAGCCCGTGGTCCGGCCATGCGCGGGGCCTGGGGCGCGGGCTGATCTACACGAAGGATGGTCGCCTGATCGCCTCCGTCATTCAGGAAGGCCTTGTGCGGGTGATCAAGCCGGAACCGTCGCGCTTCTGATCATCCAGGATCGCCCTTCCGGGCAGGTCGCCTGTTTTCTGATCACAGGCGCAATCAAGCGATGAAATATTAGGCAATATGCCGCCCAGGCCGGCGCAATTCATGGCTCTTCAAGGCTAAAACAGCGCAATTACCCCGGATTTGCACCGTCCTTCTCCGTTCCGTCTCCGATTCGCTTTCGTTCTCGGCCCGAAAGCGCCGCGATTCCGCCCCTCATGCGGCAATGCCGTGGAGGCCTCGGTCAGTTTGGCACAGAGATTGTTTAGCCTCCATTCAGGTGTGTCCCGCGGGCGGTGCGCACCAAAGAACATTTCTGTTGGATGAATCCGTTTGGAGAGAGGCATGAAGCTCGTCACAGCCATCATCAAGCCGTTCAAGCTCGAGGAGGTGCGAGACGCCCTCACTGCCCTGGGCGTGCACGGAATGACCGTTACGGAAGTCAAGGGTTACGGCCGCCAGAAGGGCCATACCGAAATCTATCGCGGGGCCGAATACGCCGTCAGCTTCCTTCCGAAGATCAAGCTCGAAGTCGCGACTGAATCTGCCCTCGTGGACAGGGTGATCGAGGCGATCACCTCGGCCGCGCGCACCGGCCAGATCGGCGACGGCAAGATTTTCGTCCAGCCGGTGGAGCGGGCGCTCCGTATCCGCACCGGCGAGCGCGACAACGACGCGCTTTGATCCCTCCCCTTCCGTCGATCGTTTCCCGACCAATCTGGAGCCACCAATGATGTCCAAGCGTTCAATGACGGGCGTGGCCGGAGCGATGAGCCTCCTCGCGCTCTCGGTGATGCCGGCCCTCGCAGAAGCCGCACCCACGCCCAACAAGGCCGATACCGTCTGGATGATGGTCTCGACCATCCTCGTGCTGCTGATGACCATTCCAGGCCTCGCGCTGTTCTATGGCGGCCTTGTGCGCTCGAAGAACATGCTCTCGGTGCTCACGCAGGTTCTGGCCACGGTCTGCCTCGTGTCGCTGATCTGGGTAACTTACGGCTATTCGCTGGCCTTCACGGCGGGCGGCAGCCTTAACGATTTCGTTGGCGGTTTCGACAAGATCTTCCTGAAGGGTGTCACGCCGGAATCGACGGTCGCCACCTTCTCGAATGGCGTCGTCATTCCCGAACTCGTCTATGTCGCCTTCCAGATGACCTTCGCCTGCATCACGCCGGCGCTGATCGTCGGCGCCTTCGCCGAGCGCATGAAGTTCTCGGCGCTGCTCGCCTTCACCGCGCTCTGGGTTACGATCGTCTATTTCCCGATGGCGCACATGGTCTGGTATTGGGCCGGCCCGGATGCCCTGGGCAACGCCGCGAAGGCTGTCGCCTCGGCCACCGACGCCGCCACCAAGACCGCCGCGCAGGCGAAGGTCGATGAAGTGACGGCCGATGCCGGCATGCTCTTCAAGTGGGGCGCGCTGGATTTCGCGGGTGGCACCGTGGTGCATATCAATGCCGGCATCGCGGGCCTTGTGGGCTGCATCATGATCGGCAAGCGCATCGGCTACGGAAAGGAACTGATGGCGCCACACTCGCTGCCGATGACCATGATCGGCGCGGCGCTCCTCTGGGTGGGCTGGTTCGGCTTCAATGCCGGCTCGAACCTCGAGGCCTCCGCCGGCGCCGTGGTCGCGCTCGTCAACACCTTCGTCGCCACCGCTGCGGCCGGCTTCGCCTGGCTCGTCATCGAGTGGATGGGCAAGGGCAAGCCCTCGCTCCTGGGTCTGGCTTCAGGCGTGGTGGCCGGCCTCGTCGCCGTTACCCCGGCCTCGGGCTTTGCCGGCCCGATGGGCGCCATCATCCTCGGCCTCGTATCGGGTGTTGTCTGCTACTTCGCCTGCACCACGCTGAAGAACGCGTTGGGCTATGATGACAGCCTCGATGTGTTCGGCGTGCATTGCGCGGGCGGCATCGTGGGCGCGATCGGCACAGGCATCCTCGTGAACACCGCGCTCGGCGGCGTTGGCATCCCCGACTACACGTCCAAGCCGGGCGAACTCGCGGTCGGTGCCTATGACATGGGCACCGCCGTCTGGGCCCAGATCAAGGCCGTGGTCTTCACGCTGCTCTATTCTGGTATTCTTTCCGCGATCCTGTTCAAGGTCGTGGATGTCGTGATCGGCCTGCGCGTCCCGCAGGATCAGGAGCGCGAAGGCCTCGATATTGCCGAGCATGGCGAGCGCGCCTACAACCTCTGAGATCCAGTTGACGGTCGGGGCCGGCGTCTTCCTCCGCCCGCCCCGCCAAGACTGAAGGCGGACCTTCACCGGTCCGCCTTTTTTCATTTCGGCCCTCAGCACTTTCGCAAACAGAGCCTTAACCGGATTGCTCGATAACTGGAGATTGGCGAGCCGGCTCTCCCGTCGGCTCGAACCGCGCAAACCGGGATGGCTTCTCGATGCGGACGACGCGCCTCACTCAATCAAATTTGGGCAGGCTGCCCGACCAGATCCGCGAGGGCTTCGCGCGGCGCCTGCGCGATGGGCTGGGCCTTGCCCTGATCATTCTCGCGATCGCGCATGCCCTGGCGCTCGCGACATGGTCCGCCGGCGATCCCAGCCTCTCCACGACGGGCACCAGCAAGGTCTCAAACCTCCTGGGCTATCCCGGAGCGGTGATCGCCGATCTCTCGATGCAGCTGATCGGCCTCGGCAGCATCGCGCTGGCCATCGCCCTCGGTTCGTTGGGCTTGCGGCTTCTGGTGGTGGCCTCCGCCAGCGGGTGGAAATGGCGGCTCGCCGTTGCGATGATCGGCGTGCTCTCTGCGGCCTGCCTCGCCTCGGCCCTTCCCGCGACCGAGCGCTGGCCGCTTCCCACGGGGCTCGGCGGCGCGATGGGGGATGGCCTGCTGCAGATCGTCGGTATTCTCGGCCTTGCGGTGGATGGCCCTGTGCGCATCCTCGCCGTGCTTGTCGCGGGCCTGACCCTGGCGCTCGCCTTCCATGTGCAGTTCCACGGCCTATCGGATCGCGAGGAAAGCGATCTCGATGACGAGGAGGATGAGCGCGACGAGGAGCCCTCCTTCGCGATCCTCATGCTCGGGGCGCTCCTGCATTTCGGCTACACGCTGAAGGGCTTCATCGCCCGTCTCATTCCCGACCGGGCGGATCGTCCAGGCCTCAAGACGCGACTGCGTGATTTTCTGGCGAACCGCCAGCGCGACGAGGACACGAATCGCCTGCGCCGCGTGCCGAGGCCCCGCGGCCCGAGCCTGCGCCATTCGACCCCCTGCCTCTGGACGATGACGAGGAGGATGTCATCCCCGAGACCGTCGCGCCCCGCGTCACCCCGCCCATGGGCGCGCTGAAGGCCGGAAAACGCGAGCGCCGCGAGAACCAGATCTCGATCTTCGACCAGGAGGAATTCCAGTTCCCGCCGCTTTCGCTGCTGGCCGAGCCGAAGCGCGGAACGATGCCGCAGATTTCCACCGATGCGCTTGAACAGAATGCCCGCCTTCTCGAAAGCGTGCTGGAGGATTTCGGCGTGCGCGGCGAGATCATCAATGTCCGCCCCGGCCCCGTGGTGACGCTCTACGAACTCGAGCCCGCACCGGGAACGAAATCGAGTCGCGTGATCGGCCTCGCCGAAGATATCGCCCGCTCGATGAGCGCGGTGGCCGCGCGCGTCGCGGTCATCCCCGGTCGCAACGCCATCGGCATCGAATTGCCGAATGCCAAGCGCGAAACCGTATACCTGCGCGAACTTCTCGCCTGCGAGGATTTCGAGAAATCGAAGCTGAAGCTTTCTCTCTGCCTCGGCAAGACCATTGGCGGCGAGCCGGTGATCGTCGATCTCGCGCGCATGCCGCATCTGCTCGTCGCCGGCACCACCGGCTCGGGCAAATCAGTCGCGATCAACACCATGATCTGCTCGCTGCTCTACCGGCTGAGGCCGGAGGAGTGCCGCCTGATCATGATCGACCCGAAGATGCTCGAACTCTCGATCTACGAAGGCATTCCGCACCTGCTCACGCCGGTCGTCACAGATCCGAAAAAGGCCGTCGTCGCGCTCAAATGGGCGGTGCGAGAGATGGAAGACCGCTACCGGAAGATGTCGAAGGTCGGCGTGCGCAACATCGACGGCTTCAACGCACGGATCGCCGAGGCCAAGGAGAAGGGCGAGGTCATCACCCGCACCATCCAGACCGGCTACGACCCCGAGACGGGCGAGGCCGAATATGACGAAGAGATGATGGCGCTGGAGCCGCTGCCCTATATCGTCGTGATCGTTGACGAGATGGCGGATCTGATGCTCGTCGCCGGCAAGGAAATCGAAGGCGCGGTGCAACGCCTCGCGCAAATGGCCCGCGCGGCGGGCATCCATCTCGTGATGGCGACGCAGCGCCCTTCGGTGGATGTCATCACCGGCACGATCAAGGCGAACTTCCCCACCCGCATCTCCTTCCAGGTGACGTCGAAGATCGACAGCCGCACCATTCTCGGCGAGCAGGGGGCGGAGCAGCTCCTCGGCCAGGGCGATATGCTTTACATGGCGGGCGGCGGGCGCATTTCCCGCGTCCATGGCCCCTTCGTTGCCGATGGCGAGGTGGAGAAGATCGTCTCGCACCTCAAGATGCAGGGGCGTCCGGCCTATATCGACGACATCACCGCCGACGCGGATGGGGAAGGCGGGGAAGGCGGGGAGGATACCGCCGTGTTCGATCATGGCAATTTCGGCGAGGAAAGCGCGGATCTCTACGATCAGGCGATCGCCGTGGTCTTGCGCGACAGGAAGGCCTCCACCAGTTATATCCAGCGGCGGCTGCAGATCGGCTATAACCGTGCGGCCTCGCTGATCGAGCGCATGGAGCGCGAAGGAATCGTGGGGCCGGCAAACCATGCGGGCAAGCGCGAGATCCTGCTGCGCGGCGGAGAGAATGGAACGGATTGATTTCGCCGCCGTTCTTCCGCCACATGGCCAGGGTAGAAAGCGTCTAGTCCAGAGATCCGGAATTTCATGACAAAATCGGTTTCTTCGCGCGCCACTCTTCGCACCGCTCTCGCCGGTTTCCTGATGCTGGCCGGAATGGCCGGGGCAATGGCTCAGGCGGCCCTGCCGACGCCTCCGGTGCGCACGGCGCCGCCGAACAGCCCGTTCCGGGCTGATCCCCCCC
>NZ_JBJTDY010000112.1:0-5027 GCF_046092605.1 Rhabdaerophilum sp.
GGATAACGACTTCGGCAACGATTGGATGAAGCGCAACTCGGCCGGCTCGGGCGCCTATATCCTGCGCGGCTGGCGCGCCAACGAGCAATATGCGCTCGAAGCCAATCCGAACTGGATCGGGGGCACGCCGAAGACCCGCCGCGTGATCGTGCGGCACGTGCCGGAACTCGCCTCCCAGCGCCTGCTGCTCGAGAAGGGCGACGTCGATTACGCCCGCAACCTGCTGAAGGACCAGCTGACCCCGGTCTCGCAGAACAAGGACCTGACCATCAGCCAGGGCGACAAGGGCTACATCCTCTATCTCGGGCTCAACACGAAGAACCCGAACCTCGCCAAGCCCGAAGTGCGCGAGGCGCTGAAATGGCTGACGGATTACGAGGCCATCGAGCGCAACATCACGCAAGGCACCTACGCGACGCACCAGAGCTTCCTGCCGAAGGGCTTCCTTGGCGCGATCACCGACAAGCCCTACAAGTATGATGTCGCGAAGGCCAAGGCCCTGCTCGAAAAGGCCGGCCTGAAGGATGGCTTCTCCATCACGATGGACGTGCGCAACGCCTCGCCCTTCACCGACATCGCGCAGGCTTTGCAGGCGCAATGGGCGGCGGCGGGCATCAAGCTCGAACTGCTTCCGGGCGAGGGCCGCGCGACTTTGACCAAGTATCGCGCCCGCACGCATGACATCTTCATCGGCCAGTGGGGCCCGGATTATCTCGACCCGCACACCAATGCCGAGACCTTCGCGATCAACGAGAGCAATGCCGACGATGCGCGCTCCAAGACGCTCGCCTGGCGCAATGCCTGGGACATCCCCGAAATGACCAAGAAGACGCTCGCCAACGTGCTCGAACGCGACACCGAGAAGCGCAAGGCGGTCTACGAGGAACTCCAGCGCGAGCACCAGAAGACCTCGCCCTTCGTGATCATCTCGCAGCAGATCGAGGTTGCGGCCTCGCGCAAGAATGTCACCGGCTTCCGCATCGGCCCGTCTTCCAGCGGCAACTACTACTGGAACATCGTGAAAGGCTGAGGCCAATCGGGAGCGGCGGCATGAGCCCGCCGCTCCGTTCTTGCGCATCATTCATTGGGATCACCACGGTATGGCGAGCAAGCAGGCCCTGAGCCTCGCAGGAACGGTCGGGCGCGAAATCTCGACGGTCGCCATCACGCTTCTTGGCCTGCTCGCGGTCACCTTCTTCATCGCCCGCGTGATGCCGGTGGACCCGGTTCTGGCGGTGGTGGGGGATCGTGCGCCGGCGGATGTCTATGAGCGCGCGCGGCTGGAACTCGGCCTCGACAAGCCGCTGATCGTGCAGTTCTGGATCTACCTCCAGAAGGTGTTTTCCGGCGATTTCGGCAAATCGGTCCTCACCTCGAACCCGGTGATCGAGGATATCCGCCGCGTTTTCCCCGCAACGCTCGAACTCGCGACGCTTGGCACGCTGATCGGCATCACGCTGGGCATTCCACTGGGTGTGCTGGCCGCCACGAAGCAGGGCCGCTGGCCGGATCATCTCGCCCGGTTTATCGGGCTCTTCGGCTATTCCGTGCCGATCTTCTGGCTGGGCCTGATGGGCCTTCTGCTCTTTTACGCGAAGCTCGGCTGGGTGTCCGGTCCCGGGCGGATCGGCATCAGCTACCAGGATTTCATCGAGCCGATCACCGGCGTGATGCTGCTGGATTGCGCGCTGCAGGGCGATTGGGATGCCTTCCGCAACGCGGCTTCGCATCTCATCCTGCCCTCCTCCTGCCTCGGGCTGTTCTCGACCGCCTATATCAGCCGCATGACGCGCTCTTTCATGATCCAGGAATTGCAGCAGCAATACATCATCACGGCGCGGGTGAAGGGCATGTCGGAAACGCGGGTGATCTGGCGGCATGGCCTCAGGAACGCGATGGTGCCGCTGCTGACCGTCATCGCGCTTTCCTATGCGACCCTGCTCGAGGGCTCGGTTCTCACCGAGACGGTCTTTGCCTGGCCGGGGCTGGGGCGATACATCACCAATTCCTTGCTGAGCGCGGATATGAACGCGGTGCTCGGCGGCACCATCGTGGTGGGCGCGGTTTTTGTCGGAATCAACCTGCTGACAGACCTGCTGGCGCGCATCCTAGACCCGCGAGCGCGGTGAGGAGCGTGGCATGAGCGGCCTTTACGCCTACCTCACCTCCGAAGCGCCCGCCTCGCGCGGACAGGCGCGCCTTGCGCAGGCCTATCGCCGCTGGCTTGCGCTGAAGGCCAACCCGCTGGCTCTGACTGGCCTTGCGATCGTGGTGATACTGCTGCTGGCCGCAGCCTTTGCACCGCTCATCGCGACGCATGATCCGCTCGCGCAGAACCTCGACCAGCGCCTGCTCGCGCCCTCGGCGAAGAACTGGTTCGGAACGGATGCGCTGGGCCGCGACATCTTCTCGCGCATCGTGCATGGCACACGCGTCACGCTCGTCATTGTGCTGCTGGTCGTGATCTCGGTCGGCCCGATCGGGCTCCTGATCGGCACCGTCTCGGGCTATTTCGGCGGCTGGACCGACCGCATCCTGATGCGCGTCACCGATATTTTCCTGGCCTTCCCGCGCCTCGTGCTGGCGCTCGCGTTCGTGGCCGTGCTCGGCCCGGGCATCGAGAATGCCTGCATCGCCATCGCGCTTACGACCTGGCCTCCTTACGCGCGCGTCGCCCGCGCCGAGACGATGGTGGTCAGGAATTCCGATTACATCGCCGCCGTGCGGCTGCAGGGCGCCTCGAATACCCGCATCGTGCTCAAGCACATCATGCCGGTCTGCATTCCCTCGCTCATCGTGCGCACCACGCTCGACATGGCGGGCATCATCCTCACGGCCGCCGGCCTCGGCTTCCTGGGCCTTGGCGCGCAGCCGCCCATGCCGGAATGGGGGGCGATGATCGCCAATGGCCGCGAATACATCTTCGACCAATGGTGGGTTGCGACCTTCCCGGGCCTCGCGATCTGCCTTGTGGCGCTCGGCTTCAACCTGCTGGGCGATGGCCTGCGCGACGTGCTGGATGCCCGCTGATGCGTGTTGAAACACCCCTCCTCGCGGTCGAGAACCTGCGCGTGCGCTTTCATACGCCGACGCGCATCGTGGAAGCCGTGCGCGGTCTCTCCTTCACGCTGGGGCGCGAGAAACTCGCAATCGTGGGCGAATCCGGCTCGGGCAAATCCATGACCGGCCGCGCGATCCTTGATCTCGTGCCCTGGCCCGGCGAGGTGAGTGCCGACCGCATGGAATTCCGCGGACAGGAGATGATGGGCCTCGACAGGCATGGCCGTCGCGCCATCCGCGGCAAGCGCATCTCCATGGTGATGCAGGATCCGAAATTCTCCCTGAACCCGGTGATGACCGTGGGCCAGCAGATCGGCGAGGCCTATCGCGTGCATACGAAAGCGAGCCGCTCCGAGGCTCGCGAACGCGCGCTCGCCATGCTCGAAGCCGTTCAGATCCGCGAGCCCGCGCGCGTCCATGATCTTTATCCGCATGAGGTTTCCGGCGGCATGGGCCAGCGCGTGATGATCGCGATGATGCTGATCGGCGAGCCGGATATCCTGATCGCGGACGAGCCCACTTCAGCGCTCGATGTCACGGTTCAGGCGCAGGTGCTGGATATTCTCGAGCGGCTGGTGACCGATCGCGGCATGGGCCTGATCTTCATCAGCCACGATCTGCCGCTGGTCGCCTCCTTCTGCGACCGGGTGGTGGTGATGTATGCGGGCCGCGTGATGGAAACGCTCGATGCCAGGGCGCTCTCCAGGGGCAAGCACCCCTACACGCAAGGCCTGCTCGGCTGCCTGCCCGATCTCGACCACCCGAAGGATCGCCTCGCCACACTGAAGCGCGACCCCGCCTGGGCGAATGGGGCCGGGACATGAGCGACGCCATCACGGTCTCCGGCCTTGATGTCCGCTTCGGCGCCTCGCATGTCGTGAAGGATGTCCGCTTCACGGTGGGCGAGGGCGAGAGCTACGGCATCGTGGGGGAATCGGGTTCGGGCAAATCCACCATCCTGCGCGCGCTTTCCGGGCTGAACCGTGAGTGGAGCGGCAGCATCACCATTGCCGGCGAGCCGCAGAAGGCCAAACGCCCGCCCGCCTTCTACCGGCAGGTGCAGATGGTCTTCCAGGATCCCTACGGTTCGCTCCATCCGCGCATGACCGTGGATGCGACGCTCGCCGAGCCGGTGGCGATCCACGGTCTCGGCGATGCCGACAACCGGATCAACCGCGCATTGGCGGATGTGGGCCTCGATGGCGGCTTTCGCTTCCGCTATCCGCACCAGCTCTCGGGCGGCCAGCGCCAGCGGGTGGCGATTGCCCGGGCACTCATTCTCGAACCCTCGATCCTGCTGCTGGATGAGCCCACCTCCGCGCTGGATGTCTCCATTCAGGCGGAAGTTCTGAACCTTCTCTCGGATTTGAAGGGCGCGCGCGGGCTGACTCTCGTGCTGGTCAGCCACAATCTCGCGGTTGTCGGCCATCTCTGCGGCCGCGTCGCCGTGATGAAGGAAGGGCAGATCGTGGAGGAGGCCACACTCGATGCCATTCGCTCCGGTGACATCCATGAAGCCTATACGCGCGATCTTCTCGCGGCCTCGCGCCGCGCGCATGGCGCCATCACTGCCTGCTGATCCGTTGCAGCGTTTGATCCGCCACAACAAATGCGGGCCGGAATTCTACTAGCCTGAAGCGTTTTCCGATCCATTCGATACCGGTTGGTCGAAGAAAATGCGTGAAATCACAAGAAACGAGAACGGATAGTCTCATTCAATCAGATCGGAGTCCGCTCTAGAGCGGTTCTAATAATGTCCCGTCTCCCGTGAGGACCGGCGGCAGGAGGTTGATTTCGTGTCGAACAAGGCTGTGCCCGATTCCATTCACCAGCATTCGGCCTTCGAACGCCGCGCGGTGCTCAGGATCGGCATCGCGGTATTGGCTGCCGCCGCTGTATGGTTCCGGCTCTGGGAGCCCTTCCCGGCTGTCAGCGTCATCGGGGCGCTGGCTCTGGCCTTTGCGGGC
>NZ_JBJTDY010000113.1:0-2852 GCF_046092605.1 Rhabdaerophilum sp.
TAGATGCCGAGCATGTACGAGCGCAGGCCAGCGTCATACTGGGCGGCGCTCATGGAACGGCCCATGCCCGCGGCATAGGGGGCATAAGCGTTGCGATCGTAATCAGCCATTGGAGCCTCTCTCCTGCCACGGCGGCAACCGCGCCGCCTGTGGTTCGCCTATATATTACGTTCTTCCTGAAATTTCTCAAGAGGGGGAGTGTAGCGAGTGTCGATTTAAGGCTAGGCGGCACGATGCCGCCCGGCCTTCAACAATTATGTCAGAATATCGGCGAAATTAAACTGCGCAAGTCTTCAAGCATGGCGCAAGTATGGGGCAGGTTTTTGCCCCAGTATGTGCCATGTCCCGATCAAGCCAAGAATAATCGTGATAACAAAGGCAGAAAACGCCATCGAGAGTGTTGACGCCAGCGGCAGAGCGAATTCCAGTCGCATGAGGCCGGACACCACGAGCGACGCTCCGGCTACTCCGCAGACAATGCCGAATATCACGGCAATGGCCCCGAGCGCCGAGTATTCGATGATCATGGCGGCCAAGAGCGTCGAGCGCGTGGCGCCCAGCGTCTTCAGGATCACGCTTTCGCGCTGCCTCGTGCGGGCCGAGGCCGCCAGCGCGCCGCCCAGCACCAGGATGCTCGCCACCAGGGCGATCGCGCTCGCCGCGCGGATGGCGAAGACGAGCTGCGAAACCAGGCTGTCAGCGGCCGCGAGCGCCTCCTTCACGCGCACGGAGCTGATGGTGGGGAATTCGCGCGCGATTTTCCGGGCCAGTGCGATTTCCGTCTGGGCCGTCGTGCCGCGTGGCAGCGTCACGGTCGCGAGGAAGGTATGCGGCGCCCCTGCGAAGGTGTTCGGCGAGAAGACCATGATGAAGTTGATGCCAATCTGCTGCCAGCGGATTTCGCGCAGGTTCGCCACGGTGGCGGTGATGCGGCGGCCCAGCACGTTCACCGTCACCGTATCGCCCACCCTGAGGCCCAGATTGTCGGCAATGTCCTTCGAGAACGAAACCTGTGGCGCACCGCGATGATCGGTTGGCCACCATTGGCCTTCCACCACACGGGAACCCTCCGGTGGCACCGCAGCATAGGTGATGCCGCGATCGCCCTCGAACACCCAGGCATCCTCCACACCGCGGAATTCGCTGGCGCCGAGGCCGCGCATTTCCACGATGCGACCGCGCAATTGCGGGGTCCGCACCACCTCGCCGCCTGGTGCCTCGGCCTTCAGGAAGGCCTCGAAGCGGTCCATCTCGCGCGAGGGGATGTCGATGAAGAAGAAACTCGGCGCGAGGCCGGGCAGGGTCGCGCGGAATTGTCGCACGAGGTTGGTGTCGATCAGCATCAGCGCGACGATCAGCGTCAGCCCGAGGCCGAGCGAGAGAATGACTGAAGGCGTGAGACTGCCCGGCCGATGCAGGTTGGCGATCGCGACGCGGAGAATCGGGTTTTTCGCACGGGGCAGGCGCGCGGCAAGCCGCATGACGAGCGCGGAAACCAGCCGCAGCGTCAGCAGGGCACCGCCCGCCGAGAGCAGATAGATCGTGGCGATGCGCTTTTCGGTCGCGGTCTCCACGACAAGAAACCCGAAGGCCATGATGGCCAGCGCCACGATCGCGATATCGATGATGCTTGGCCTCCAATGCGGCGCGGCGATCTCGTCGCGGAACAGCACGGTCGGCGGCACGGCGCGGGCCCGCAGCAATGGCCAGAGCGCGAAGGCCGTCGCCGTCACCACGCCATAGCCGAGGCCGAGCAGAAGCTCGCGGGGGTAGATGCCGATCTGCAGCGGGAAGGGCAGCAGATCGCCGAAGGCCAGCAGGGCCGTCTGCGGCAGGAGCGTTCCGAGCGCGAGCCCGATGACGATGCCGATCAGCGCGAAGGCCAGAACCTGCGCCAGCGCCGAGAAGAACACGAAGCGGCCCGAGGCGCCGAGGCTCTTGAGCGTCGCGATGCGCGGGATCTGCCTGTCGGCGAAGGCGCGGGTGGCATTGGCTACGCCCACGCCGCCGATCAGCAGGCTCGTGAGGCCCACCAGCGAGAGGAACTGCGTGAAACGGCCGATCTGCCGTTCGAGGCCGGGCGAGGCGCGCAGGCGCGTCACCACCTGCCAGCCGGCATCGGGCACGGCCCTGGCGATGGAATCGAGGGCGGTTGCCAGCCGCGCTTCATCGGCATTCGCGCCGAGATCGAGCCGGTAGGAGAACCGCGTCAGCGAACCCGGCTGGATAAGGCCGGTGGCGCGCATGGAATCCGTGCTCATCAGCACGCGCGGACCAAACCCGAAGCCGCCGGAGAGTTTGTCCGGCTCGCTGATGAGATGGGCGGCAATGCGGAATTCCGCTTCCCCGATGCGCAGGCGATCACCGATGCCGATGCCGAGCCGGCCCGTCAGCAGGGGGTCGACCACGAGGCCCGCCACACCGCTGGCATCGGGCGCGAGAAGCGCATGGAGATCGGCGGGCTTCGTCCCGTTCGGGCCTTCGAGGCCGACCTTGCCCGCCACGGGATAGGCGCGTTCCACCGCCTTGATCTCGACAAGGGTGCTCTCGTCGCTGGCGCTGCGGGCCATGGCGCGGCTGAGGATCTGCACGGAAACGCGACCCTCGCGCTCCAGCGCGGCGCGTTCGGCCGGGGTCGCCTCGCGCTGGATGAGCGTGAAGGCGGCATCGGCGCCGAGAATGAGCTTGCCCTCGCGGGTCAGGCCGTCGGTCAGCGCCCGCGACAGGCTCACGACGGCGACAATCGCCGCCACCCCCAGCGCGATGCAGGCGATGAGAATGCCGAACTGGCCAAGGGATGCGCGCAATTCGCGCTTCACCAGCCGGCCGATGAGAGGGATGCCATTCAGGGA
>NZ_JBJTDY010000114.1:0-45539 GCF_046092605.1 Rhabdaerophilum sp.
CCCTTGCAGGAGCCCTGATGCTCGCCGGATCGGGCGCGCTCCTTTCGAGCGGATGGCTCGTGCAAGCCTCCGATTCCGCGCAGCGCATCATGCCGGAACGGCCCGCGCCGATGGCCACGGGTGCCGTCGCGCCCCTGCAGCTGCCAGGTTTCCAGCGGCGCGGAAACCTGCTGACCGGCCTCCTGACAACCGAGGATGGCCGGCGGCTCCATCTGGTCATCGATGCGCGCTCCAACATGATCATCGGTGCGAAGCTTGTGGAGGCACAGGCCCCGGCCGCGCGCTGAGGCTTGCCGGCCCGCCGGCAATCGCGGCACAATCATGCTGCGGCTTCGAGCCGCGTTCCGCCGGACAGCCCGATGCATCAATTCCTGCCCGCTCCGGGCACGCTCGCCGAGCCGCCAGATGGCCAGCCCTTCCCGCCCCACGCGGTGATGCCCATCCTGACGCGGGATGGCTATGCGCTGCGCGCCGCCTTCTTCCCGCTGGCCGAGGGCATTGCGGCCAAGGGCACGATCCTGCTCCTGCAGGGTCGGGCGGAATTCATCGAGAAGTACCGTGAGGTGATCGGCGAACTGCTCGGGCGGGGTTTTGCGGTCGTGAGCTTTGATTGGCGCGGCCAGGGCGGCTCCGAACGTTTGCTGCGCAACAGCCTCGCCGGGCATGTCGAGGATTTCGAGGATTACCAGCTTGATCTCGAGGCGGTGATTGCGGCGATGAAGCTGCGTGACCTGCCGCAGCCCTGGTCGCTGCTGGCGCATTCCATGGGCGGCTGTCTGGCGCTGCACCACATCGCAAAGGGCAATTCCCCTTTCCGGCGCGCCGTGCTCACCTCCCCGCTGATCGCCGTTACAGGTCTCGGTGGCAGCATGGCGGGGCAGGTTGTTTCGCGCATGCTCTCCGCGCTGGGCTTCGCCATCTGGCGCATTCCGTTCGGGACGGATGTGCCACGCCTGCGAGGCCCCTTCGAAGGAAATCCCTTCACGCGCGATCCCTCGCGCTTTGGCACCGCGCGCGGCTGGCTGGAGGCGCATCCGCATCTCGGCATAGGGGACCCCACGATCGGCTGGGTTGCCGCCGCCTTCCACGCGCTCGACCGCTTCGGGGATGACGATTTCGGGTGCCTCAGCCGCACGCCGGTGCTGATGCTGCTCGCCGGGGCGGACACGGTCGTGCTGACCGCTTCGGCCGAGAAGCTGGCCCTGCGCCTGCGGCAAGCCAGCGCAATGGTGCTGCCCGGCTCGCGCCACGAGATCCTGATGGAGCAAGATGAGGTCCGCGCACTGTTCTGGACAGCTTTCGACGCCTTCGTGCCGGGCGAAGGACAACTAGAGCGCAAACCGATCTGATTGAATCAGATCCGGCGCTCACTCTTCTTGTTTTCGCATCCGCTTTTTCCGCCAACCGGTATCCACTTGGCGGGCGGATGCTCTAGAGCGCAAACCGATCTGATTGAATCAGATCTGGCGCTTACTCTTCTTGTTTTCGCATCCGCTTTTTCCGCCAAGCGGTATCCACTTGGCGGGCGGGTGCTCTAGAGCGCAAACCGATCTGATTGAATCAGATCTGGCGCTTACTCTTCTTGTTTTCGCATCCGCATTTTCCGCCAACCGGTATCCACTTGGCGGGCGGGTGCTCTAGGCTCAAACCTTGGAGAGATGCTCCATCGCCGCCGCATGCAACGCGGCCGAGCCGGCTGCCAGAATGCGACCCCCATCCTTCGCCGGGCTTCCATCCCAGGTGGTGACGACACCGCCCGCGCCCTCGATGATCGGGATCAGCGCAACGATGTCATAGGGCTTCAGGCCCGTCTCGATCACGAGATCGACCTGCCCGGCCGCGAGCATCGCATAGGCATAGCAATCGGTGCCGTAACGCGTGAGGCGCACGGCGCTTTCGATCGCGTCGTAGGCGCTGCGCTCCGGGCCCTTGAAGAGGCGCGGATCGGTCGTCATCAGCGTGGCATCGGCGAGGGCCTCGCAGTCGCGCACACGCAGTTCGCGGAGCCCGCGCGGGCCGTTGATGCGCGCGCTGCCGCCATCGCCAATGAACATCTCGCCTGTGTAAGGCTGGTGCATCACGCCCAGCACGGGCCGGTTGTTGCGCATGAGCCCGATCAGCGTGCCCCAAACCGGGAGGCCGCACAGGAAGGCCCGTGTGCCGTCTATGGGGTCGATCACCCAGACATGCTCGGCATCGAGTCGTTCGTCGTCGAATTCCTCGCCAAGGATCCCATGCATGGGGAAAGCCTCGATAATGCGACGGCGGATCACTGTTTCCGCCGCGCGATCGGCCTCGGTCACCGGGTCGAAGACCGCGCCCTTCGCGCGCCCCTTGTCCTGCACGGAAAGTGTGGTGCGGAAGAAGGGAAGGATGGCCTCGCCAGCTTGGCGAGCCAGACCCTCAATGAAGGCGTTGAGATCGACAGGACGCATGGGAAAGCTCTTCGGAAAGGGCGAATCGCGAAACGGTGACAGGAGCCATGGCAGAAACTGCGCATAAAACGAAGGCCGCGTTCACGAGGCTGTGAACACGGCCGAGCAAAAGGCCCCTGACTGAACCCTTGTATTTTTTTGCAGTGCAATATATGTTCAGATTGTCGCGGTTGACGTTGTCCCGCGACATGCCCTCCTTGGGCGTTTCCTCCCTAGACTTTCAGGCCGCTTCGTGCGGCCTTTTTTTTGCCTATCGCCCGTTTGCACCGCATTTTTTTCCTGCGACGGGTTTTTTCGCCCTTTGCGGGACTTTTTCTTTTCTGGCGCGGGCAACGAACCCGACGCCGATCGGCCCGATCTCTCCCCGCTTTTTGTTCCCGGACAGCATGAGCATTTGACGTCCTTTAAAGGACGGCGCTATTCAGCAGCCTTCTGATAAAAATGCAAGTCCGACGTGCGAAATTCGAATGCCTGCTCGGCGAAAAATTTCGCGAACATGTTCTCGAGCCGTCGCGCGAGCTCGGGGAAGCCGGAATGCGGCTCGAGACTGCGCTCATCCATGTAAAGGGCGCGATTGATTTCGATCTGGAAGGCGTCCCAGCCGAGATCGGGCCGCCCGTAGCATTCCGTGATGTAGCCCCCGGCATAGGGCTGGTTGCGCTCCACGCGGAAGCCCTCCTGCCGCGCCAGCGCCTCGAACAATGCCACCAGTTCCGGCCTGCAGGATGCACCGAAGCGATCGCCGATCACCAGATCGGGCATGAGGCCCGTGGTGCGCGAATTCGAAGGCATCGAATGGCAATCGATGAGGCAAGCCCGGCCAAACCGCGCATGCAGCTCTGCCAGGGCGCGATGCAGCCGGCCGTGATAAGGCAGGTAAAAGTTTTCGATGCGCGCCAAAGCCTCGTCGAGCGCGAGCTTGCCCGCATAGATCTCGACCTGATCGCCGATCACGCGCGGCACGGTGCCAAGCCCGCCGGCCACCCGCAGCGACCGCGTATTGGCCTCCACCGGCAGCGTGCCGGCAATGAGGCGTGGATCAAGCTCGAGGGGCTCGCGGTTGAGATCCACGAAGGATCGCGGCAGATGCGCGAACATGACCGTCGAGCCCATGGCGACGGCGCGCTCCACAAGGCGATTGACATAAAGATCGGATGCGCGCCGCATCTCCTGCCGCGAGAGCTGGCTGCGCGCAAGGAAGGCCTCGGGAAAAACCTCGCCGGAATGCGGCGAATTCAGCAGGACAGGCACAGCTTCCGATGCAGCCGGATGCAGCAGCGTGAAAGTCTCGCCTGTCTCGATCCGGGGCATGCTCATGCGGGAGGCGTGTTCCTTCTTGCGGCCGAAACGGAGTTCGCGTGCAACATTCGCGGAGCTATGATGGCGATTGCCATGTGAATCGTCCAGCGCCAGCACTGGCCTCGCAATTGCCATACACCACATGTTTACCACGCGGCCCTAACCATCCTGTCAGATTCCGAGACAGGTCAGACGAGATGAGCATGACCAAGATCCTCCTGGCCGAAGACGACAACGACATGCGGAAGTTCCTCGTCAGGGCGCTGCAGAATGCCGGCTTCGACGTCGCCTCCTTCGATAATGGCCGCTCGGCCTATCATCGCCTGCGCGAGGAGCCCTTCGAACTCCTCCTGACCGACATCGTGATGCCGGAGATGGATGGCATCGAGCTTGCCCGCCGCGCGACCGAACTCGATCCGGATATCAAGGTCATGTTCATCACCGGCTTTGCCGCCGTCGCGCTGAACCCGGAATCGAACGCGCCGAAGGATGCGCGCGTGCTCTCCAAGCCGTTCCACCTCAAGGACCTCGTGAACGAGGTGAAGCGGATGCTCGCGGCCTGACGGAATTCGTGGCTCGAAGCCCGGCTTTTTCCCTTGCCCTTTCAGGGAGAGCTGACTATAGAGCCGCTTCCCGTCCGACAGGGGTGTCCCTGGCGGGTCTTTGGGGCGCGTAGCTCAGCGGGAGAGCACTACATTGACACTGTAGGGGTCACAGGTTCAATCCCTGTCGCGCCCACCATTTTCGCCCGGCTCCGGTGGCGTTTCGCGGCCGAAGCAGGATGGTTCAAACGTTGGGCTCCGGCCCGGCTGGAGTTCAGACGATGAAGATCAGGAATTCGCTCAAGTCGCTGATGACGCGCCACCGCGACAACCAGATGGTTCGCCGCCGTGGTCGCGTCTACATCATCAACAAGACACAGAAGCGCTACAAGGCGCGCCAGGGCTAAGCCTCGGCGATCTGCCGCGCTTGTCGCGCGCGGGTCTTTATCTCCTCATCGGATTTCGCGAAAGGGCGCCTTCGAGCGCCCTTCTGGTGTTTGAAACCCGCGCTCTTGAGCAACGCTCCGATCAACTTCCCTTGACGGAAGCCGAGCACCGCTCCACGCTTGTCTTCATGATGATGCGCTTCGTCACCCTCGCGCTGATCGCCCTCCTCGGGATGGCCCCTCCTTCTGCCGCGCAGATGACGGGCGCGGAGTCGCCGGCCACGCGCAATGGCGACCGCGAGCGGCTCGACCGGCTCTTCGAACGCCTGCAGGCTGCTTCGACGGCCGACGCCGCCAGGGCGGTCGCCCAGCAGATCGAGCAGCGATTCGAAAAATCGGGCAGTGACACGGCCGATCTGCTGCTGCAACGCGCCAAGCAGGCGATCGAAACCCGGAACTACGACCTGGCGCTCGATCTTCTCGATTTCGTCACGACGCTGAAGCCGAACTGGTCGGAAGCCTATCATCGGCGCGCGATCGTGCATTTCCTCCTCAAGGACGAGGAAAGCGCGATGCGGGATATTCGCCAGAGCCTTGCCCATGAGCCTCGGCACTTCCATGCGCTCGCCGGGCTCGGGCAGCTCCTGCAGATGATGGGGAAGCGGAAGCAGGCCTATCAGATCTATCGCCGCGCGCAGGATGTCTATCCGCTTTTCCCCGATCTCGAGAAAATGCTGGAGAGGCTGAAGCTGGAAGCCGAAGGGCAGCCGATCTAGAGCATTTTCAAGCGAAGTGGGAACCGGTTCGCGTAAAGAAAATGCGATCAGACAAAGAGATAGAGCATCCGATCTCGTTCGATCAGACCGGAAAATGCTCCAGACCGCTCCTGCCTCATCTGCATCAGTCATCCGCACTCACGAAGGTAATGCGCAGCATGTTCGTCGCACCCGGCGTGCCGAAGGGAACGCCCGCAACAAGGATGATCCGCTGGCCGGGATTGGCGAATTCCTGCTCGCGCGCCGCGTGCGCGCCGGCATGGGCCATGTCGTCCACATCCTTCGGATCCTCGCCCACCACGGCATGCACGCCCCAGACCAGCGCGAGCCGGCGCGCGGTGTTGCGGGAGGTCGTGAGCGCGAGAATCGGCGGATAGGGACGCTCGCGGGCGATTCGCAGGGCGGTTGCGCCGGAGGCTGTCCAGGCCACAATGGCGCGCAGATCCAGCGTCTCGGCCACGGAGCGCGCGGCCGCCGCGATGGCATCCGCGCCCGTGGGCTCCGGGGGCGAGCGCTGCCCGGCGAGCAGCACCGGATAGTTCGGGTCCCTCTCCACCGCCTCGATGATCTTGTTCATCGTCTCGACGGCCTCGTAGACGAACTTGCCCGCCGCACTCTCGGCCGAGAGCATCACCGCATCCGCCCCTTCGAACACGGCGGTCGCGACATCCGACACCTCGGCACGCGTCGGCGTCGGGCTGACGATCATCGATTCGAGCATCTGGGTGGCGACGACCACCGGCTTGCCGAGCTTGCGCGCCATGCGGGTGATGCGCTTCTGCAGGCCGGGCACGACCTCCAGCGGCAGTTCCACGCCAAGATCGCCGCGCGCCACCATCAGCGCGTCGGAAAGCTCCATGATCTCCTCAAGCCGCTCGATGGCCTGCGGCTTCTCGAGCTTCGCCATCACCAGGGCACGTCCCCGGGCGATCTTCTTCACCTCGGCCACGTCTTCCGGGCGCTGCACGAAGGAGAGCGCGATCCAGTCCACTCCCGCTTCGAGCGCGGCGGCGAGATCGGATCGATCCTTCGGTGTGAGTGCGGAGGTCGGCAGGATGGTATCCGGCAGGCTCACGCCCTTCTTGTTGGAGATCGGCCCGGAGAATTCAACGCGGATCACCACTTTTTTCCGCGCGGCTTCGACCACGACGAAGATCAGCTTGCCGTCATCGATCAGCACGCGATGGCCGATGCGCAAGGATTCGAGGATTTCCGGATGCGGCAATTGCACGCGGGTGGCATCCCCCGGCGTCGGATCGCTGTCGAGCGTGAAAAGCTGGCCTTTTTCGAGCATGACCGGCGGGTTGGCAAAGGTGCCGACGCGCAGTTTCGGCCCCTGAAGATCGGCGAGAATGCCGATGGGGCGGCCGATTTCCGCCTCAAGCGCGCGAAGCTGCTTCACGCGTGATTCGAGCACCTCGTGGCTCGAATGGCTCATGTTGATCCGGAAGACATCCGCCCCGGCCTCGAAAAGGCGGCGAACGATGGCATCATCCTGGGAAGCGGGCCCCAGCGTGGCGAGAATTTTCGTGCGTCGGTTGCGTCTCATGGTTCCTTGAACCCGGCCCTCTTCATGTCCTGCCGAGGCAGATGAAGGGCCGACATGGAAGAACTGAGACCGGGAAAGGTCGCAGAGCCTCAGGGCCGGCCCGTGACGAGCCCGCCATCCCCCAGTTCCACCGTCCAGTCGCTTTGTTGCCCGGTATCGATCTCGATGAACCCGGCGCGCTCGAAACCTCGCGCATAGCAATCCAGCGGCCCACGGATCGAAAACTCGGTATCGCGGACACAGAGGATATTGGTCCCGCTCCAATCCCCCCCGCGATCATAATCCACGGCATGCAGATAGAAAAAGCGGGAATTGAGTTGTCCTCGAATAATTGTTTCGCAACGCCCCGGCTTGAGGTTGAACCAGCCCTCGGTGACCCAGACCGGGCCATCGAGGTAGCCGATCGCCACACCCACGCGGCCCGAAGTGGTGTTGCAAACGCGCAGATCGGCCTTTGCCGGCGCGGAAAGGCCCAGCATTCCCGCAAGACCGAGGCCCAACACCCCCATCATGCTTCGCAAGCGAACCGTCACGCGGGGCCCTCGCGCAGGATCACGCGCAAGTCATTCGCATTGGTGAAGGTCGGGCCCGGCACGTAGAGATCTCCCAGAGCGCGGAAGAAAGCGGATGAATCGTTATTCTCCAGCATCATGGCGGCATCAAGCCCGGCATCGTGCGCGCGCTGCAGCGTCGAGGCATCCAGAAAAGCCCCGGCGGGATCATCCGCGCGGCCGACGCCGCCATCCGTGCCATCGGTATCGGCCGCGAGCGCCGCGATTCCCGCCGCGCCCCGAAGACCGAGCGCGAGCGCCATCGCATATTCCTGGTTCGGCCCGCCCCGTCCCTTGCCCTTGATCGTGACGGTCAGCTCCCCGCCCGAGAGGAAGGCGAGATTCTCCCCCGGCGCGGCCTCGAGCGCGCGGCGGGCATGGGCGGCGGCGATCTCTCGCGCCTCGCCCTCGAGTGCATGGCCGAGATCAACGACGCGATAGCCAAGGGATTCGGCCTTTTTCCACGCGGCATGCCAGGCATCCGCGGGTTTGGCGGCGACGATCGCGCGGGAGCGAGCAAAGCAGGCATCGCCCGGCTTGGGCGATTCGCTTCCCGGATCATCCAGCACCGCAAGGATGCTCGCGGCGGGCCGGAGCCGGTGGCGCGCGACCACGGCCCGGGCCTGTTCCAGCGTGGAGGGATCGGGGATCGTCGGCCCCGAACCGATGAGGCTCAATTCATCACCCGGAACATCGGAGAGCGCGAGAGTCACGATCTCCGCGCCCTGCATCAGCGCCGCGAGCCGCCCGCCCTTCACGCGGCTGATATGCTTCCTCAGGGTGTTGATCTCACCGATGGGCACGCCGGCACGCAGCATCTGGCGGGTGAGATCCTGCTTCTCCGCCAGGGTGATCGCCCCCAGCGGTGCCACGAGATTGGCCGAGGCTCCCCCCGAAAGCAGGAAGATCACGAGATCATCGGGCGAGACAACCTGCGCCCGCCGCATCATCTCGGCGGAGGCGGAGAGGCCCGCCTCATCCGGCACCGGATGACCCGCTTCCATGGCATCGAGGATCGCGAGGGGGCGACCATAGCCATGCCGGGCAATCGCAAGGCCCGAAAGCCGATCCGGCCCGAGGCCCAGCGCGCGATAATGCGCCTCGGCCGTCTCCGCCATCGAGCCCGCCGCCTTGCCCGCCGCGAAAATCACCACGCGCTGCCCGGCTCGCGGCCGAGGCAGGTGCGGCGGCAGGAAGATCGAGGGCTTCACCGCGTCGATCGCGGCTTCGACAACCCTCCGGGCATCGGCTCGCAATCGGGCTGCCGTTTCGGAAGAAGGAGCAATCATCGGAGAGACCATCGGGGCAGGAATTTCGGTCGCAGCGAGCGATTTCGCCGTTGATCCCTTCTGCCCTTTGGTGGAGAAGGCCGCAACCACGAAGAGGATGCTTTCCCTTGCCGATCGCCCGCGAAGAGGCCGAAGCCTACGAGATCATTCCCGGCAGGGCAGATTGCGGCCTTCTCGTGCTCTGCGACCATGCCAGCGCGCATATCCCATCGGAATATGCCGATCTCGGCCTCTGTTCAAAACAGCTTTCGCGCCATATCGCCTATGAGATCGGCGCGGCCGATGCGAGCCGGCAGATCGCGGAGGAATTCGGCTGTCCGGCCGTGCTCAGCCGCTTTTCGCGCCTGTTGATCGATCCCAATCGCGGCGAGGATGATCCCACCCTCGTGATGCGCATCGCCGATGGCGCCGTGGTGCCCGGCAATGCCCGCATCGGTGATGAAGAGATCGGACGGCGCATCGCGCGGTTCTACCGGCCCTATGATGAAGCCATCGCCCGCGCGATCGCGGCGATGCGCGCCACGGGGAAGAACCCGGTCATCCTCTCCATGCATTCCTTCACGCCGGAGATGAAGGGCCGCAAGCGCCCCTGGCACGTCACGGTGATCTGGGATTTCGATCCGCGCCTGAACCGGGCGCTTCTCGATGCCCTTTCCCGCGAGCCTGATCTCGTGGTGGGCGATAACGAACCTTATCAGGGCGGCTATCGGGGCGATACGATGGATCGTCATGTCATCCGCGCCGGACTCGCCCATGCCCTGGTGGAGATTCGGCAGGATCTGATCGGAACCGGGGAGCAAGCCCGCGCCTGGGGCAAGCGCCTTTCGGGCGTGCTGCGACCCCTGCTCGCGAACCCCGATCTCCACGTTGCGCGCATCCATGGCAGCCACCCGGCGTGAAAAATCGAGACCGCGAGAAAGGCGGGGACAGCGACCATTGGGCGCTTGATCAGGCGCCGCGCATCCGGCACTTCCCTCACCAGACGTTCCGATCGAGAGAGAAGCACAATGGATGATATTTCAAGCGCCGGCGCCGGCCAGCTGAAGTCCATCATCGAGCGCATCGAGCGCCTCGAGGAGGAGAAGCGCAACATCGCCTCCGACATCAAGGACGTCTATGCCGAGGCCAAGGGCCAAGGTTATGATACCAAGATCCTTCGCAAGGTGATCTCGCTGCGGAAGAAGGAACCACATGAGCGGCAGGAGGAAGAGGCCCTGCTCGAGACCTACCTCAACGCGCTCGGGATGGCGTGAGGCCCAAGGCAATCTCCGATCCGGCCTTTGCCGGTTGATCAAGGAACATGCGCCAAACATCGAAACGAAAACGCGGGCCGATCCGCGAATAGCGGCTCAGCGCGGATTCTCGTCTCCCGCATGCGTGAAGCGGACCGAAATCGGCCGGATGAACCGTCCGGCGAAGTGCCCGTTGCCGATGGTTGCGGGCGTTGTCTTGCCAAGGCCCATCGCCACCACGCCGCGATTCACTTCGCGCTCCACGGGCGGTGGCGCGACATTCACGACATGCATGGGGCGCGCAAGGCGCGCAGATTGAGCCGCAATCAGCGCGGCAATATCGCCCCTGGCCGCGGCATCGACAGCATGCTTGACCGGAACGGGCGGTCTGACCGGCTCAGCCGGAGGCGCGGAGACAGGGCGCGCGCGAAGGGGAGGCAAAGCGAGGTCCGGCGCGGGCAAAAGCGAAGTCGCAGGCGGCGCGAGGCTTGCAACCTGCGCGGCAGGCGGGGAAGCGGGCGAAGCAACGGGCGGGATTTCCGCCAAGCCCAGCTTCGATGGCCGAATGGGCGGCAGCGGCAGATCGGCCGGAACAGGTCCATTGGCCGCGAGTGGCGCGATCTCGCCGAGACCAGGCGGGCGGATCGGGGGAAGCGGCAGGCCGGCGGCCTCGACGGGCCCGGCTTGAGCCGGAGCGGTGGCGGCCTGCGGCGGTGCGGCGGTGGCCGGCTCGCTGCCCGGCTGCGGCCGAAGCTCGGTCTGGCGCGGAATGGGCGGGGTGGCTGCGAAAGCCGTCACGGCACCGGGCTGAACGGAAGCCACCATGACATTGTCGCCGCTCTGAACAGGCGGCGGCGAGACGGCCGCGACGGCGACACGGGCGTTGCGGCCAGGCGCCGGCGCGCGTTCGAGCCCGCCATCATCCTCCTCGCCCGAACCGAAGAGCAGCGCCCAGAGCGATTGGCCGCGATTCGAAATCACGGTGGCGTAATCGAGCGCCGAACCGCCGCGCGCCTGCACTTCCGCGAGCGCGAGCTGGTAATTCGCAAGCGGAATGCCATCCGCCGGAATATGCACGGTCTTCCCATCCGGGAACAGCCGCTCGAGCTGATCGCGCGGCATGCGCGGCCATGAGCGCACCGTTCCGACATCGAGATGCACGAAGGCCGAGCCGGCCGCGGGATAATATCCCACACCACCCCGCTGCAGGCGCATGCCGATCTCGCGCACCTTCGCCATGGAGACGCCGGGGATATGGAAATCCATCGCGTTGCCGCGCATGTGATGGCTGTTCTTCGCCACGCCGCGCGACCGTCGCGCGAGCATCGCGTTGGTATTCGGCGAGCGATAGGCCGAGACGACCTTGACCGGCTCCGTCGCCCCGACCTCGCGATGGACATACCAGACGAGGTCGAACAACTGCGGTGCCATGGCGGTTTGTTCGTCGTTGCGCCAGTCGCGCAGGAAATGATTGAGCTGGGAAAGCGCGTTGCTGTCGAAGCTGCCATCGCGCCGGAAGGTCACGCGAAGGCGCTCCTCAGTATGCGTATGGACGAGTTCGATCGTGCGGGTATCGCCATTCGCGACCGCATCCTGCGTGCCGCGCGCGCCCAGCACCAGCGCACAGGCCGCGAGCGCCGCCGAAAGGCTGCGCCTGCCCGCTCCCATGGTCTGGCGCAGAGGTCCGGTCATTCCCCCAACCCTGTCCGTCTCATGCCGCACCACGCTGTCCTGCCGCCGAGGCAAGCTGAATGGCAGCAAGACATGAAGGGTAAACATGGCGGAAAAACGCCTGATGGTCCATGATATCACACAAGAATGACAAACCAGATCAGAGCGAGAATGCGCGACGGATGCGGGAATCATGCCCGTAAAGGTCCGGCTTGCGGACCAGGGCACCGTTCTCGTCGACCGACAATGTGAAATAGGCGAGATGCACCGGCACCGCTTCAGTGAGGCGGATCGTGCGCTCACCGCTGCCGATCATGGCTCGCAATTGCCGCTCGTTCAGACCCTGCCTTTTCATGAGCAGATGCTCCGCCAGCGCGAAAGGCTGATCGACGCGCACGCAGCCGGAGCTGAAGGCCCGGATTTCGCTGCGGAACAGGTGCCGGCCGGGCGTATCGTGCAGGTAGACCGCATGCGCGTTCGGGAACATGAACTTCACATGACCCAGCGCATTCCGCTCGCCCGGCGGCTGGCGTACGGAGATCGAGTTGCCATTCCGGATCACCTGGTAGCCCATGCGCGCGGCATAGGTCGGGTCGGCCGCGAGTTTCGGCAGCACATCCTTCCGAAGAATGGTGGGCGGAATGTGCCAGGACGGATTGACGACCAGAAACTCCAACTTGTCGGAGAAAACCGGTGTCTGCCGCTCGGGCTTGCCGACGATGATCCGCGTTTCGAAGACGCGCGCGCCCTCATCCATCATCTGGAGGCGGAATTCCGGGATGTTCACGAAGATATGGGTGCGCCCGAGTTCCGGCGGAAGCCAACGCCAGCGCTCCATATTGGCGATGAGCATGCCCACGAGATCATCCGGCGCATTCGCAGCCTTCTGTTCGCGGCTCACCGGCGCGTCGATATCCTGAAGCAGCGCACGGGTACGGGGCGTGATGCGGCCATCCGGCTTGAAGCCATTGGCACGCTGGAATTCCTTCACGGCTTCGGCAAGAGCGGCGTCATAGACGGGCTTTTCGCCCGCCGGCAGACCAAGGCGAAGGCGCAGATGTGGCACGCGCGCATCTTCCTGGCCGGGCACCAGCAACGTGCCATCCATGAAATTCGCCGGCAATTCGGCGCGAAGGACCTCGGGCTTCAACATGCTCGCCATGGCTTCAGGCTCGTGAGCGGGCTCGGCCCGCAACCGGGCGAGCGCCTGTTTCAGCGCGCGATAGCCCTCATGCTGCGGATTGTAGCCCGCGAGAGCATTCCGAACAGCCTCCGCCGTCTCGGCCCTGGCCGCGCGCTCCAGCACCTCCCCTGCCGGTGGCAGATAGAGTTCCGGCGTGAGCATCGCGGAAAGCTTCGCCGGTTCGAGGCGGCCACCGCGCGCATCCTGCGCATAGGCCACAGCCGCGAGGCTCAGCAGCAGGTCGATTTCCGCGCGCTTTTCTTCGGCGATCGGCGTGGCCCTGGTGAGGTCGGAGAGCGAAAGCGGCATGAGCGAGAGCAGACGGCTCGGATCAAGGCCATCTTCCGCGGCGGAGGAGAGTTGCGCGACCATGCCTGCAACCGGCTTGGCCAGGCCGCCATCGGGCTTGAGCCAAAGCGACTGCCAGTCGCGGGTCTCGTAGGCCGCGACGATCTGGTCAGTCACCGAAGGCTTGAGCTTGAGGCGCTGGCGATGCGGCTCGATCAGCGCCTTGGCGGCATCCGGCGCAATCGCCAGCCGGTAGGGCAGCGGCGCCAGCGGCTCGGCGCGCTGGGGCGGCTCGATCCTGAGCGAGGAAAGGTCGAATTCCGGCGGGGCCGGGCGCTCGATGATGATCGGACCGGCCTGCTGCTGAGGCACCGGGCTCGGCTCCTCCGGCAGGCGCTTCTCGCGTTCCAGGATCGAGAGGTCGAAAGCCGGCGGGGGTGGAGTCTCGATGATGATGCGATCAAGGCTCGCGATCGGAGCCGGCTCGGCAGGTGTCACGACCGCCGGCGGGAGGCTCGCGCGGCGCAGCATCTCGAGTTCGGCCGGCATGGCGGGCGGAGCAGGATCGGGCAGGCGCGGGAGAACCAGCACGTCCTCATTGGCGGGCCGATCGGTGCGAACCGCCACGGCGGGTGCGGCAGCTTGAACCAGGGTTTCGACTGTTGCGGCCGATCTGCCCTCGGCGCTCTGCTCCGGCGATGTCGCCAATGCGGTGGAGGCCAGCAGAAAGCCCGCGAGGAGGGTGCTGCATCCGCCGGCCCGGCTTGCCCAAATCATCCTGCCGCCAAGCTCCAGCATGCGCTTCGACTTCCGGGCCTCAAGCCCTCTGAAAAACGGGCCAATCATCGTTCGTCTCTACTCCCACGCGAGGCTGATTCCCGCAAGGGCGGCCAGTGGCGGATTCGGATGAGTGCAGTCCGGAAGGCGCGGCCGGTCCGTGCCATTCCGCATCTTCACGCGGCGCGGTTGTCGCCGTCGAGATCCTCGCCTTCCGGTTCTTCCGTCGTGATGCCCAGTTCCTTCAGCTTGCGATAGAGGGTCGAGCGGCCGATCCCGAGCTTGCGCGCGACCTTGGACATCTGCCCCCGGTAATGTTCGAGCGCGAAACGGATCGTCTCGCTTTCCACATCGCCCAACGGACGCACGTCGCCCATGGGATCGAGCAGCGTGAGCGCGGAGGGATCCTTGATCTCCACGCGCACGATCTCGCGCTCGGCCATCGGTGCCGGGGCGGGCGTGGCGGCAATTGTCGGAATACGCACCTCGTAACCGCTCACCACTTGCGCGACCTGTGGCATGTGATCGAGGGTGATCTCGTCACCCTCGCAGAGGATGACGGCGCGGAACATGGCATTTTCGAGCTGGCGCACGTTGCCGGGCCAGTGGAAGCTCTGCAGGAGCTGCATCGCCTCTGCCGAGATGCCGCGGATCGTCCGCCCTTCTTCGGCCGAGAAGCGCGCGATGAAGCGGCGCACCAAGGTGGGGATATCCTCACGGCGGTTGCGCAAGGGGGGAATGGCGATCGGAAAGACGTTGAGGCGATAGTAGAGATCCTCGCGAAACCTGCCCTGCCGCACGCAATCGAGCAGGTCCCGGTTCGATGCCGAGACGAGGCGGATATCGACCTTCATGGTCTTGCGCCCGCCGACCGGATCGACCTCGCCTTCCTGGATGGCGCGAAGCAGCTTCACCTGCGCATCGAGCGGAAGTTCGGAAACCTCATCGAGGAAAAGCGTGCCGCCCGAGGCTTCCACGAACTTGCCGAGATGCTTCTCGGTGGCACCCGTGAAGGCGCCCTTCTCGTGGCCGAAGAGGATGCTTTCCACGAGGTTCGCGGGGATTGCGCCGCAATTGACCGTGACGAAAGGCTTGCCGCGCCGGTCGCTGGCCCCTTGCAAGGCGCGAGCGAAGACTTCCTTGCCGACCCCGGATTCGCCTTCGAGGAGCACGGGAATGCCCGATTTCGCCGCGCGCTCTCCGAGCCGGATGGCCCGTGTCATATCCGGCGAGGAAGAGGCGAGATCAGAGAATTGAAGCGCCCCCGAACCACGCTTGGAGAGCCGGCGAACCTCGCCCTCCAGCGCATCCACGCGCAGGGCGTTCTTGATGGAGACCTGAAGGCGCTCGGCCCCCACCGGCTTCACCACGAAATCGGTCGCCCCGGCGCGCATCGCGCTGATCACGGCATCGATCGAGCCATGCGCGGTCTGCACGATCACCGGCGGGGCTTGTTCCATCGCCTTGAGCCGCGCGAGCACGGTCATGCCATCGAGTTCGGGCATCACGAGATCGAGCACCATCGCGTCGATCTTGGGCTTGGAGCGGTCGTTGAGGCGATCGAGTGCCTGCGCACCCCCCTCCACCGGCTCGGGCTGATAGCCGAAGCGGCGCACCATTTCGGTGAGCAGGCGACGCTGGACGGGATCGTCATCGACGATGAGGAGAGTGGCACTCATGAGCGGCGGAGTCACTTTCGCTTCAGCCCGCAACCGAAGGCGCAGCTGTTTCGTTCTGAGGCGAGTGTCGCGGAACGGCGTAAACAGGCTGTAAATCCCGCCGCGAAAGCAGGGCATGCATTGCAAAACGCACCCGCTTGCGCCATCTGGCTGGGAGCACGAAGAAACGCGGCCAGAAATTGGCGAAGCAAGCCGAAACTGCCTTTTTCCGGCAAAATGAAGGGGAAAGACATGCGGAACGGTGATGGTCGCCACAGGCCGGTCCATGCCAATGCTACCGGGGGCGGAGCTGAAAAAAAGCTTGGCGCCCTGCCCGAATGGCGTCTCTCGGACCTCTATCCCGGCATGGATTCGGCTCCCTACAAGGCCGATCTGGCGGAAGCGGAGCGCGAATCAGCAGCCTTCGCCGCGCGCTATCGCGGGCATCTGGCGAGCCTCGCCGGCGGGCCGGATGGCGGCAAGGCCCTGTTCGAGGCCGTGCGCGAATACGAGAAGATCGAGGACCGGCTGGGCCGCGTCATCTCCTATGCCGGCCTGATCTACGCGACCGACACAACCAATCCCGCGCATGGCAAATTCTACAGCGATGCGCAGGAGCGCGTGACCACAATCTCCTCCGACCTGCTGTTCTTCACGTTGGAGCTCAACCGCCTCGATGATGCGGTGGTGGACAAGCTCTGCCAGAGCGCTCCGCTCGACCATTACGCACCGTGGCTGAAGGACCTCAGGAAGGACAAGCCCTACCAGCTCGAGGATCGGATCGAGCAGGTCTTCCACGAGAAATCCGTCACCGGGCGCGGCGCCTGGAACCGCCTTTTTGACGAGACCATGGCCTCGCTGCGTTTCGAGGTGGATGGCGAGACGCTGACCCTCGAACCCACCCTGGGACGTTTGCAGGATGCGGATGGCAGGAAGCGGAAGAGCGCCGGCGAAGCGCTCGCGAAGACCCTGTCCGAGAACCTGCGGCTCTTCACGCTCATCACCAACACGCTGGCGAAGGACAAGGAGATTTCCGATCGCTGGCGTGGCTTCCAGGATGTCGCCGATAGCCGTCACCTCGCCAACCGCGTGGAGCGCGAGGTGGTGGATGCGATGGTTACGGCGATCGAGGCCGCGCATCCGCGGCTGTCCCACCGCTATTATGCGTTGAAGACCAAGTGGTTCGGGCAGAAGGCGCTGGAATTCTGGGATCGCAACGCGCCGCTCCCCAAGGTCGAGCAGCGCACGATTCCCTGGGAGGAGGCGCGCGACACGGTGCTGGATGCCTATGCCGGCTTCTCGCCGGAACTGGCGGGCATTGCGCGGCGCTTCTTCGACGAGGGCTGGATCGACGCGCCCGTGCGGCCAGGCAAGGCGCCGGGCGCCTTCGCGCACCCGACGGTGCCTTCCTCGCACCCTTACGTGATGGTCAATTACCTCGGCAAGCCGCGCGACGTGATGACCCTCGCCCATGAATTGGGCCACGGGGTGCATCAGGTGCTGGCCGGCCCGAATGGCGCGCTGATGGCGCCAACACCGCTGACGCTCGCGGAAACGGCCAGCGTCTTCGGCGAGATGCTGACCTTCCGGAAGATCCTTGCCGAGACGACCGGCACGGCCCAGTGCAAGGCGCTGCTCGCCTCGAAGGTCGAGGACATGATCAACACGGTCGTGCGGCAGGTGGCCTTCTATGCCTTCGAGCGCCGCGTGCACACCGAGCGCCGCACCGGCGAACTCACTACCGAGCAGTTGAACGGGATCTGGCTCGATGTGCAGGCGAAGAGCCTGGGTCCCTCCATCCATCTCGGGCCGGGCTATGAAGTGTTCTGGGCCTATATCCCCCACTTCATCCACTCGCCCTTCTACGTCTATGCCTATGCCTTCGGCGATTGCCTCGTGAACTCGCTCTATGGCGTCTACCAGAAGGCTGATCCTCGTTTCGTGGACCATTACTTCGCCCTTCTGAAGGCTGGTGGCACCAAGCATCACGGGGATTTGCTGGCCCCGTTCGGGCTCGATGCTCGCGACCCGGCCTTCTGGCAGATCGGCCTTGGCGTGATCGATTCCATGATCACCGAGCTCGAGGGCATGGAGGATTGATGGACGGACGGATGACAATTCCTGCATCCGTCCCCATCTCTGGACCGTAACGAGGGCACAGTCTCTCTGGAAACGGTCCCCGATGTCCGATACCGAACAGAACCGCTTTTCCGCGCGTGCCTCGCGCTATGCCCGGGTGGGCGCCAATGTCGGTGGGGTTGCCGCGCGGATCGCGGGTGGATTCCTCGTGGGCCGATCGTCGGATGGCGACCGTCGCAATGCCGCCGCGCTGACGGCGGCGCTGGGTGGCCTCAAGGGCCCGCTGATGAAGGTCGCGCAGCTGATCGCGACCATTCCCGAGGCGGTGCCGGCGGAATATGCCGAAGAGCTGCGCAAGCTGCAATCCGAGGCGCCGCCCATGGGCTGGGCCTTCGTGAAGCGGCGAATGACGACCGAACTCGGGGCCGATTGGGTGAACCGCTTAGGTTCGTTCGAGAAGGAACCGGCGGCCGCCGCGTCGCTCGGGCAGGTGCATCGCGCCACCACGCTCGATGGCCGGCGCATCGCCTGCAAGCTGCAATATCCGGATATGGAATCGGCCGTGGAGGCCGATCTCAGGCAGCTCGACCTGCTCTTCTCCATCCATCGCCGCATGTCGAATGTCATCGACACCCGCGAGATCAAGCAGGAAATCGCGGCCCGAATCCGTGAGGAACTGGATTACACGCGCGAGGCGAGGCATGCCCGGCTCTATCGCTCGATTTTTCCGAGTGATGATCTCGTGCGCGTGCCGAAGGTGGAGGACAGCCTCTCCACCCGGCGCCTGCTCTGCCTCGAATGGCTCGATGGCGAGAAGATGCTCGCCTTCAAGGGCGAGAGCGAAGAGGTGCGCAACCGCCTCGCGAAGGCGATGTTCCGCGCCTGGTGGCACCCCTTCGCGCAGGTCGGCATCATCCATGGCGATCCGCATCTGGGGAACTACACCGTGTTCCGGGATGCGGGCGGCGAGCCGGCGGGCATCAACCTGCTGGATTACGGCTGCATCCGCATCTTCCCGCCAGATTTTGTAGGCGGCGTGATCGATCTCTATCACGGGCTTCTCGCGGAGAATCGCGCCCAGATCGTCTCGGCCTACGAGACCTGGGGCTTCAAGAACCTCAAGAATGACCAGATCGACGTGCTCTCGCTCTGGGCGCGCTTCATCTTCGGCCCGCTGCTGGACGACCGTGTGCGAACCATCGCCGATGGCGTCTCGCCTGGCGAATATGGCCGCAGAGAAGCCTTTCAGGTGCATCAGGCGCTGAAGGAGAAGGGCCCGGTGACCATCCCGCGCGAATTCGTCTTCATGGATCGCGCGGCGATCGGCCTTGGCGGGGTGTTCCTGCATCTTGATGCACGGCTGAATTTCCACCGGCTTTTCAATGCCGAGATCGAGGCCTTCGCGGTCGCGCAGGTCGCGGCCCGGCAGCAGGCGAAATTGACGCAATTCGGCTTGCCCTGAAGGCACGCAGAAGATGTTGGCTGCATTGCGCGGAACCGGGCTTTGAGATAGAGGCGAGAAAAAGGTTCCTGCCGATCCGGAGAGACGATAACCATGGCCACCCATAACCACGACCACCAGCCCCCGGCGATGGATTACGCCGAGCACGAGAAGACCTACGCGCTTTTCGGCGAACTTATGAAGTGGGGAACGGCCGTCTCGGTCATTCTCGTCATGCTGGTCGGGTCGATCTGGGGCCCGCTGCCCTGGGCGTTCACGCTGCTCGTTTCGGCGCTCACCATCGGCGTCATCGCCAAGTTCTTCTGAGGTATCTCGCCTCGCGGAAAGTTCAGCCGCGCCACCCGAACGCGGCCCTTCCCGTCATCATCGCTCATCCCCGGGGAGACACGATGCGCATTGCCGTTCTCGATGAAACCAAGGCGGGGGAACCCCGCGTGGCGGTGACGCCCGACACGATCGGGAAACTCAAGGCCCTCGGCGCGGAAATCGCGATCGAGAAAGGCGCAGGCGCCGGTGCGGATATCCCCGATGCAGCGTTCGAGGCAGCCGGCGCAAGCATCGGCACCGCCGCCGCGACGCTCAAGGGTGCGCATATCCTGCTCTCGGTGCGCCGCCCCTCGGCGGATGTCGCCGGCAAGCTCGCCAAGGGCGCGCTCGTGATCGGCATGCTCGACCCTTACAGCGATGCAGAGGGCATGAAGGCCTTGGCCGAGAAGGGCGTGACCGCCTTCTCCATGGAGTTGATGCCACGCATCACCCGCGCGCAGGTGATGGACGTGCTTTCGTCGCAGGCGAACCTCGCCGGCTACCGCGCCGTGATCGATGCCTCATCGATTTTCGGACGCGCCTTTCCGATGATGATGACCGCCGCCGGCACGGTTCCGGCCGCGAAAGCCTTCATCATGGGCGCGGGCGTGGCGGGCCTTCAGGCCATCGCGACCGCCCGCCGTCTTGGCGCGGTGGTGACCGCGACGGATGTTCGCCCCGCCGCGAAGGAGCAGGTCGCCTCGCTCGGCGCGAAGTTCATCGCGGTCGAGGATGAGGAATTCAAGGCGGCCGAAACCGCCGCCGGCTACGCCAAGCCTATGTCCGCCGAATATCAGGCGAAGCAGGCGGCACTCGTGGCCGAGCATATCGCCAAGCAGGATATCGTGATCACCACGGCGCTCATTCCGGGCCGGCCCGCGCCGCGCCTCGTCAGTGCCGCGATGGTCGCCGCGATGAAGCCCGGCTCCGTCATCATTGACCTCGCGGTCGAGCGCGGCGGGAACGTGGAAGGTGCCGAGGCGGGCGAGATCGTCACGACGGCGAATGGCGTGAAGATCGTCGGCTACACCAACGTGCCGGGCCGGCTCGCGCCAACCGCTTCGTCGCTTTACGCGCGCAACCTTCTCGCCTTCCTCGAGACCCTCGTGGACAAGAAAGAGAAGAAGCTCGCCGTGAATTTCGAGGATGAGCTGGTGAAGGCCACGTGCCTGAGCCGCGACGGGGCGCTGGTGCACCCCATCTACGCGCCCAAGGCGTAAGAACGCGAACCGGCACAGGAAAGGGGCAAGCATGTCGAACCCAGCTCTGGAACAGGCAAAGGCCGCGCAAGTTGCCGCGGAAGCCGCGCTCGCCAAGGCGCAGGCCGCGCTCGCCGCCGCCGAGAAGATGGCCGATGCGGGCGGCGCTGCCGCCGCGGTCGCCACCGGCGGCCTGGTGGACCCCACGGTCTTCCGCTTCGCGATCTTCGTGCTCGCGATCTTCGTGGGCTATTACGTGGTCTGGTCGGTGACCCCGGCCTTGCACACCCCGCTGATGTCGGTGACCAACGCGATTTCCTCGGTGATCGTGGTGGGCGCGCTGCTCTCGGTCGGGGTGCCGCTTCTGGCGGATGGCGCGGGCTCGGCCCGGCTCTTCGGCTTCATTGCGCTCATCCTGGCGAGCGTGAACATCTTCGGCGGCTTCCTCGTCACGAGCCGCATGCTCGCCATGTACAAGAAGAAGGGCTGACGCCGATGAGCGCCAATATCGCCAACCTGCTCTATCTCGCCTCTGGCGTGCTCTTCATCCTCGCTCTGCGGGGCCTCTCGCATCCCTCCACCTCCCGCCAGGGCAACCTCTACGGCATGGCCGGCATGGGCATTGCCGCCGTGACGACGCTGATGCTCTCCCCGCCCTCCGGTTTCTCGGGCTGGGGCCTCGCGATCCTCGGTGTCGCGATCGGCGGCGGCATCGGCGCCTTCATGGCGAAGCGCGTGGAAATGACGAAGATGCCCCAGCTCGTGGCCTTCTTCCACGCGCTGGTGGGCCTTGCTGCCGTGTTCGTGGCGGCGGCCGCGCTCTATGCGCCGCAGGCCTTCGGCATCGGCGCGGTCGGCAAGATCAGCGGCGCGAGCCTCTTCGAGATGAGCCTCGGCGTCGCCATCGGCGCGCTCACTTTCACGGGCTCGGTCATCGCCTTCCTGAAGCTTGATGGTCGCATGAGCGGCAAGCCGATCATGCTGCCGCAGCGCCATGCCATCAATATCGCGCTCGCCACCATTCTCGTGGTGCTGATCGTGATCTTCATCGTCACCGAGAGCCACACCGTCTTCTGGCTCATCACCATCGTGGCCCTGGTGCTTGGCGTGCTGCTGATCATTCCGATTGGTGGCGCGGATATGCCGGTGGTCGTTTCGATGCTGAATTCCTATTCGGGCTGGGCGGCAGCGGGCATCGGCTTCACCCTTGGCAACCTCGCGCTCATCATCACCGGCGCGCTGGTGGGCTCGTCGGGTGCGATCCTCTCCTACATCATGTGCAAGGGCATGAACCGCAGCTTCATCTCGGTCATCCTCGGCGGCTTCGGCGGCGAGACGGCCGCGGCGAGCGGAGCCAAGGAAGAGCGTCCGGTGAAGCAGGGCTCGGCGGATGATGCCGGCTTCATCATGAAGAACGCCTCCAAGGTCATCATCGTGCCGGGCTACGGCATGGCGCAGGCGCAGGCGCAGCACGCTTTGCGCGAGATGGCCGATACGCTCAAGAAGGAAGGCGTTGAGGTGAAATACGCCATCCATCCGGTGGCGGGCCGCATGCCAGGCCACATGAACGTGCTGCTGGCGGAAGCGAATGTGCCCTATGACGAGGTCTTCGAACTCGAGGACATCAACAACGAATTCGCGCAGGCCGACGTGGCTTTCGTGATCGGCGCGAACGACGTGACGAACCCATCCGCGAAAACCGATCCGGCCTCGCCGATCTTCGGCATGCCGGTGCTCGATGTCGAGAAGGCGAAGACCGTGCTCTTCATCAAGCGCGGCATGGGCTCGGGTTATGCGGGGGTCGAGAACGAACTCTTCTTCCGCGACAACACGATGATGCTCTTCGGCGACGCCAAGAAGGTGACCGAGGAAGTGGTGAAGGCGCTGGCGCACTGACCCGCGACCGCATCACGAATCCATCAGCAGGCGCCGACGGGGCTTGATCGCCCCCGGCGCCTTCCCATTTCTGCGACCATGACCGAGCAACTCCTGAACGCCAGATCCGCAACTGCCCCGCTCTGGCGGCGCTCCCTGCGATTGCTCATCTGGGTATCTGTCGGCGCCTATCTCGGCGCGGCGGGCTACATGACGACTTTCCAGAGGAGCTTCCTCTACCATCCCGCCCCGGAATGGCAGGCGCCGGGCGATCACGGCCTTGCTGGCGCCGAGCGGATTGAAATCCCGGCGGCGGATGAAACCCGACTGGTGGGCTGGTGGCTGCCGCCGAGGCAGGATGACAAGCCGGTCTTCCTCTATTTCCAGGGCAATGCGAACGGGCTCGCCCGTCGCGCCGGCCGCTTCGGGCTGCTCGCGCAGGATGGCTCCGGCGTGCTTGCCCTGTCCTATCGCGGCTATGGCGGTTCGGGCGGCGCGCCCAGCGAGGCGGCTTTGCATGCCGATGCCCGGACGATCCTCGCGGAACTGTCGCGCCGCGTCGCGCCGACACGGATCGTGATCTTCGGCGAATCGCTCGGCACGGGCGTGGCCCTCCGGCTCGCGGCGGAAGCCCAGGTGCGTGGCGTGATCCTCGACAGTCCCTATCTCTCGGTGATGGAGCGGGCGCGCGCGAGCTATCCGTGGCTGCCGGTCTCGCTGCTGCTGGCGGACCAGTTCCGGTCAGACCAGCTCATCCGGCAGGTGGACGAACCGATCTTCATCTTCCACGGATCGGAGGACCGCGTGATCCCGGTCGAGGATTCAGCGAAACTCGCAGCACTCGGGAAGCCGGGTCAGATCACGCGCAAGGTCTATCCGGGCGAACCGCATGTCGTGCCGCTCGATCGCGGGCCGATGCCGGATATCCTGGGCTGGCTCGTGGCGAACCCCTGACGTTCAGAAACCTGTCATCCGCATGCCCTCGCGGGCGGTGCGGTTGTTGCCATCGATCGCCATGGCGCGCTGGAAGCTCTCGGCCGCGTCGGATTTCTTGCCCTGACGGCTGAGCGCCACGCCGCGCAAAGCCCAGCTCTCGGCATTGCGGTTGTCGATGTTCAGGGCCGCGTTGAAATCCTCCAGCGCATCATCGACCTTGCCGGTCGCAAGACGGCTCTGGCCGCGCGCCTGGAAGGGGGCCGCGACGTAAGGGTTGCGGTCGATCGCGCCATCGAAATCCGAGAGTGCGAAATTGTGCTGGCCCTGGCTCTGATAGGCGAGGCCGCGGCTGTGATAGGCCTCGGCGCCTTCTGGGTTCAGGCGGATGACCTCACCGAGATCGGCGATGGCCTGGCCGAGATTGCCCTGCGCACGCTTGAGGTTTCCGCGGGCGAGATAAGCCGGGTAGTAGCGCGCATCGGCCTCGATCGCGCGGTTGAAATCGGTCAGGGCCTCGGCATTGCGCCCGGCCTGGCGATGCGCGAGGCCACGATTGGTGTAGGCCGCCGCATATTCCGGATTGAGCTGGATGGCGCGGGAAAAATCAGCCACGGCCTCGCCGAACCGGCCGGAGCGGGCAAAGGCCACGCCACGGGTGTTATAGGCCTGCGGATCGTTGGGGTTGCGGCGGATCACATCGGTCAGAGAGCCGATATTCGCCTGCTGCGCCGGGGCATTGCTGGGATCGTCGATCTCCGCGACCGACGGCAGGTTGAGCGGGGTCACGGATTCGCACGCGCCAAGCCCGAGCGCCAGCACCAGGGGCACCGCAAAACGCCATGCCCGCTTTCCGCCTTGCGGCAGAGCCTCAGCCATCGTCCCGTTCATGCCGGTCTCCAACAACAAAAAAGCGTCCGTTCGATATCGGACGCCTTCCTTAACGCTCGATCACATTGTGACGCATTTCCCTCCCGATGGGAAGAAAACACCGTTCACCCGAGAAAGGACCGCCACCGGGAAGCGATCCTGCAGGATCACTTCGCCTTTTTCGGGGCGGCGGCGATCAGGCCTTCGCGCTGCATGCGCTTGCGGGCCAGCTTGCGGGCGCGGCGGACGGCCTCGGCTTTTTCGCGGGCGCGCTTTTCGGACGGTTTCTCGTAATGGCCGCGCAGCTTCATCTCGCGGAAGATGCCCTCGCGCTGCATCTTCTTCTTCAGCGCGCGAAGAGCCTGGTCGACATTGTTGTCACGAACGAGAACCTGCACGTTTGCTCCGTCCAATCTGGGAATTGCGGTTTCGCTCCGGCATAAACGGAGTTTGATCGAGAGGTCGGGCGGATACCACAGCTCCCACCGCTTGTCCACGCCGCAAATCGGGAAAATTCCGCCTTTATCGGCAGGTTCAGGCTGGGAACGTCAAGCGCGTGGCGTGGCCCATCTTCCGGCCCGGCCGCATTTCGGCTTTGCCATAGAGGTGGATCTTGGTGACCGGTTCCGCCGCCAGAGCCTCCCATCGGGCGGTATTTTCACCCACGAGATTGAGCATTTCGACCCGCGCGATCCGCCGGGGATCGCCCAGGGGCCAGCCGGCAATCGCGCGGATATGCTGCTCGAACTGGCAGGTGACCGCGCCATCGAGCGTCCAGTGGCCGGAATTATGCACGCGCGGCGCGATCTCATTCACGATCACGTCCTCGCCCACCACGAAGAATTCCACCGCGAAGGTGCCGACATATCCAAGCCCATCGCCGATCGCGCGCGCGGCGGCGATAGCCTTGGCACTCGTTTCGGGCGAGACCCGCGCCGGGGCGATGGAACGATCAAGAATATGATCGCGATGTTCGTTCTCGGTTACATCGAAGGGGGCGAAAGACCCGTCGGCCTTGCGCGCGGCGACCACCGAAACCTCGGCCGAGAAGCGCATGAAGCCTTCGAGGATCGCTGGCGCGCCTCTGAGATCGGCCAGCGCAGGCGCGGCATCCGCCGGTGCCATGATCCTGACCTGGCCCTTGCCGTCATAGCCGAAGCGGCGGGTCTTGAGGATTGCGGGGGTGCCGATGCGGGCGAGGCCCGCTTCCAGCGCGACAGCATCCGGCACATCCGCAAAGGGGGCCGTGCCAAGGCCGAGCTTCGTGGCGAAGATCTTCTCGGCGAGGCGATCCTGGGCGATTTCGAGCGCATCGGCCGAGGGCGCGACCGGCACATGTCGCGACAGGAAGCGCAGGGCGCCAACCGGCACATTCTCGAATTCGAGCGTGACCATATCCACCTTGCCCACGAAGGCGGCGAGCGCAGCTTCATCCTCATAGGCGGCAATTGTATGCGCCTGCGCCACCTCGAAGGCCGGCGAACCAGCCTCGGGGCAGTAGATGTGGCAATGAAAGCCGAGCCGCGCAGCGGCGATGGCGAGCATGCGGCCCAGCTGGCCGCCCCCGAGAATCCCGATGGTCGCGCCGGGCTTCAGCATCATTCGTCTTCGGGCGTTTCGGCGATCGAGGCGGTCTGCTTCTCGCGGAACTCCTCGAGGCGCATCGCGAGCCCGGGATCGTTGAGCGCAAGGATCTGCGCCGCAAGGAGCCCGGCATTGATCGCGCCCGCCTTGCCGATGGCGAGCGTGCCAACCGGCACGCCACCCGGCATCTGCACGATCGAGAGCAGGGAATCCTGGCCCGAGAGCGCCTTCGATTCGACCGGCACGCCCAAAACGGGCAGCGTGGTCATCGCGGCGGCCATTCCGGGAAGATGCGCCGCGCCGCCGGCGCCGGCGATGATGATCCTGTAGCCTCGGGCCCTGGCCGTGCGGGCGAAGATGAAAAGACGCTCGGGCGTGCGATGCGCGGAGATGATCTTCGCCTCATAGGGCACCAGCAGCTTCTCGAGATGCTCGGCCGCGTGCTTCATCGTCGGCCAATCGGATTGGCTGCCCATGATGATGGCGACGGGGGGAACGGCTTTGGCCACGCGGTCAGCCTCCTCCAGAAGGGGCGGCGGTCAAGCGAGAACGCCCGGAGAAAGCACAGCCGGTTAGGCGAAAGCCCGCAGTTTTGCAAGAGAATTGCCCAATCCTGCCAAGATCAGGCGATGATATCCGGCGTAAGCCGATCCTGCAGAACGATCAGGCGGTCCTTCAGATGCAGTTTCCGTTTCTTGAGGCGCTGCACCTGAAGCTGATCCATCGCGCCAAGCTGTTCCAGAGCGGCGATGGCGGCATCGAGATCGCGGTGTTCGATCTGCAGGCGGTGAAGCTCGCTGTGGAGGAGTGCGCGTTCCTCGTCGCTCAGCGTCTCACGCATGAAAGAACCCCAGTATGACCGACCGCGTCAGAATGACGGCATCCGGGCCAAAACTCGACTTGGTTAATCGCCCGCCCAGCGGTTGTCCACATGCGTTAAGCGCGTTGGAAAGGCCCCGCGAATTCCGCTTGCAGCAAATCGCCGATGTGCCACACTCCCTTTCGTCGGCATAACAAATGGAGGTGTCGACCATGTCGCAAAGTTCGCATCTTGCTCAATTGGAGCGGAAGCATCGTGCCCTCGATGACGAGCTCAGAAACGAGCTTGCCCATGCCGCCCGGAACGAAGCGCGCATCGCCTCGATCAAGCGGCAGAAACTGGTTCTGAAAGACCAGATCACGCGCCTGCGAACAGGCAAATCGCACGAGAATCGTCAGCTGCACTAAGCGTTTTCCTGGCAACAGGACCCTGGTTCTCGCCGCGAGCAATTGTGGCACCACGGGTTCTGCGCCACTAGCGAGGAGAACCGCTCCGGGTGTTCGCCCGGAGCGGATTTTTCGCTGTTTTTCTCAAGCGCAAAGGGGGGGGGGCGAATCGCGCTGCGCCCCTGCCTGCGGAATCATCCGGGCGATCATTGGCCTGATTAGGCACCGCGCGCTGCAACGGCCATGCTTTCCGCCCGGGAACTGCCCAATTTCGTTGACAGGCGGGGGCAGGCTGGTAACAACCGCGCCGCGGGACAAAGACATGACAGAAAGCAGGATGATCGATGATTTCTCGTCGTGAGCATGATGCGATGGCCAACGCCATTCGCGCTTTGGCCATGGATGCCGTCGAGGCGGCGAAATCCGGCCATCCCGGCCTCCCCATGGGAGCAGCCGACATCGCAACGGTGCTTTTCCGCGACCATCTGAATTTCGACCCGGCGCACCCGACCTGGCCTGATCGCGACCGCTTCGTCCTCTCGGCCGGCCATGGCTCGATGCTGATCTATGCGCTCCTCCACCTGATCGGTGTGAAAGAGTTGACGATCGACCAGCTGAAGAATTTCCGCCAGCTCGGTTCCATCACTGCGGGTCACCCGGAACATGGCCACGCGCCGGGGGTCGAGACCACCACCGGGCCGCTCGGCCAGGGCCTCGGCAATGCGGTGGGAATGGCGCTCGCCGAGCGCATTCTCGCGGCGCGCTACGGCGGTTATGTTATCGATCACTACACCTATGTGCTCGCCTCCGACGGCGATCTCATGGAAGGCATCAGCCAGGAATCGATCACGCTCGCGGGCCACATGAAGCTCAACAAGCTGATCGTGCTGTTCGACGATAACGGCATCTCGATCGACGGTGCGATTTCCGTCTCGGATTCAACCGACCAGCTGAAGCGCTTCGAAAGCGCAGGCTGGAATGCCGAGCGCATCGATGGGCATGACCCGGAGGCGATCAACGCCGCCATTCTTCGCGCGAAGGCGAGCGACAAGCCAAGCCTCATCGCCTGCGTCACCACCATCGGCTATGGCGCGCCGACCAAAGCGGGCAAATCCTCCTCGCATGGTTCGCCGCTTGGCGCGGAAGAACTGAAGGGCGCGAAGGAAAGGCTCGGCTGGGCGCATGGCCCCTTCGAAATCCCGGCCGATATCCGCAAGGCCTGGGGCGTGGTGGGCAGTCGTGGTGCGGCCGCCCGTGCAGCCTGGCAGGAGCGGCTCGGCAAGGCAAAGCCTAAAGCCCGTGCCGAGTTCGAGCGCGTGATGGCGGGCGAATTGCCGAAGAGCCTCGCGAAAGCCCTGAAGACCTTCAAGGCAGAAGTCGCCTCAACGAAGCCGGAAGTCGCGACCCGCAAGGCGAGCGAAATGGTGCTGGAGGCGATCCAGCCCGCCCTGCCGGAACTGATTTCGGGTTCAGCCGACCTCACCGGCTCGAACAACACCAAAACCAGGGGCATGGCGGTTGTGAAGGCGGGCGCTTATGACGGCGCCTTCGTGCATTACGGCATTCGCGAGCATGGCATGGCCGCGGCCATGAACGGCATCGCGCTCCACGGCGGGCTCATCCCGGCTTCGGGCACCTTCCTCGTCTTCTCGGATTACTGCCGTCCCTCCATCCGCCTCTCGGCGCTGATGGGCCAGCGCGTGATCTATGTGATGACGCATGATTCGATCGGTGTGGGCGAGGATGGCCCCACCCACCAGCCGGTGGAGCATCTCGCGGCCTTGCGCGCGATCCCCAATCTCGATGTCTATCGCCCCTGCGACGTTACCGAGACGGCGGAAGCCTGGGATCTCGCGGTGACCACCAGGGATCGCCCCTCGCTGATCGCGCTGACGCGGCAGAACCTGCCGCAGTTGCGTACGGATAACGGCGCTAAGAACCTCTCGGCGCTCGGCGCCTACGAGATCGCCAGGGCGGAGGGGCGCGCCGAGGTGACGCTCTTCGCCACCGGCTCCGAGGTCTCGCTCGCCATGAAGGCGCGCGCGCTGCTGCTCGCCGAGGGCATTCTCGCCCGCGTCGTTTCCGTGCCTTCCTTCGAGCGTTTCGCCGCGCAGCCCGAGACCTATCGCAAGAAGGTGATCGGCCGCACGAAGGTGAAGATCGCCATCGAGGCCGCCATCCGGCAGGGCTGGGATGCGATCATCGGATCGGACGGGCATTTCGTCGGCATGGAAGGCTTCGGCGCATCCGGCCCCATCAACAAGCTCTACGCGCATTTCGGCATCACGCCGGAAGCGGTGGCAGCCAAGGCCAAGGCGGCGCTGAAGCGCTGAATCCATATTCAGGCGACCTTCACCGGATGGTCGCCTTCCCCGATCGTGAAGGAGAAGATCATGACCACGAAGGTTTTCATCAATGGCTTTGGCCGCATCGGCCGCAATGTGCTGCGCGCGATCGTGGAAACAAAACGCAAGGACATCGAGGTCGTCGGCATCAACGATCTCGGCCCGGTGGCCACCAACGCCCACCTGCTGCGCTTTGATTCCGTGCATGGCCGCTTCCCGGCCACGGTGGAAGTGGATGGCGATTTCATCATCGTCGCCGGCAAGCGCATCCGCGTGACCGCGATCAAGGACCCCGCCCAGCTTCCCCACAGGGAACTCGGCGTGGATATCGCCATGGAATGCACCGGCATCTTCACCACCAAGGAGAAGGCCTCGGCGCATCTGGCGGCTGGTGCGAAGCGCGTGCTGGTTTCGGCCCCTTGCGACGGCGCCGACAAGACCATCGTTTTTGGTGTGAACCATGACACGCTGACGGCGAAGGACCTCGTGGTCTCGAATGCCTCCTGCACCACCAACTGCCTCGCGCCGGTCGCGGCCGTTCTGCACAACGCGGTCGGCATCACGCAGGGCTTCATGACCACCATCCATGCCTATACCGGCGACCAGCCGACGCTCGATACGATGCACAAGGATCTCTACCGCGCCCGCGCCGCGGCGCTCTCGATGATCCCGACCTCGACCGGTGCCGCGAAGGCCATCGGCCTCGTGATCCCGGAGCTGAAGGGCAAGCTCGACGGCACCTCCATTCGCGTGCCGACCCCGAATGTCTCGGTCGTGGATTTCAAGTTCATCGCCCGGCGCAAGACCACGGTCGAGAAGATCAACGAGGCGATCATCAAGGCCTCGAGGCGCGGTCCGCTGAAGGGCATCCTCGGCACGACCGATCAGCCGAATGTCTCCATGGACTTCAACCACGATCCGGCCTCCTCCACCTTTGCGCTCGACCAGACCAAGGTGATGGACGACAAGTTCGTGCGCGTCCTGTCGTGGTATGACAACGAGTGGGGCTTCTCGAATCGCATGTCGGATACCGCCGCCGCGATGGCGAAGCTGATCTGAGCGCGAGAAGGCAGGGGCCATCCGCATCGCTTCATTCCTCAGGAAGGGCGCATCATGAGCGACCGCATCGAACCGAACCTTGGAATCGACCCGACTGCGGAACCGGCCCCTGCCCCCGTTCCGAAGCCTGCCGCAACCGCAACGCCATCCCCGAATTCCCGCGCGGCGCTCGACCAGCTCGCCCGGATCGAGGACAAGATGGCGCGGATGGAAGAGAAGTTCGCGCGCACGGAAGCCCTCGTGGCCCGGGCGCAGGACGGCCTCGACCGCGCCGCGACACGCGTCGAGAGTGCTGCCCGCTCCGTGGATGCGGCGGAACTCGTGACCACCGTCAACCGGCTCCGCGTGCAGGTCGCCAAGGTGCCCCGCCTCGGCGGCCTGGTGCTGACGGGCGTGGTGACGGCGGTCGCCACCGCCATCCTCTTCGTTCTTTTGCTGAAATTTTTCCCTGGCCTGCTGAAATGAGCTTCAAGACCCTCGACCAGCTCCCCGCCACCGGCAAACGCGTGCTGGTGCGCGTGGACCTCAACGTGCCGATGGAAAACGGCCACGTGACCGATGGCACGCGCCTCGATCGCATCCTCCCCACCCTGCGCGACATCACGGGCAAGGGCGGCAAGGTGATCCTGCTCGCACATTTCGGCCGACCCAAGGGTGAGACCTTCGAGGAGCGGGCGAACCCGGCCGAAAGCCTGAAGCCTGTGGCGGATGAACTCGCGAGGCGCCTCGGCCAGCCGATCGCCTTTGCCGCGAACTGCATCGGCGAGGTGGCCGAAAAGGCCGTCGCGGCCATGCAGAATGGCGATGTGCTCTGCCTCGAGAATACGCGCTTCCACAAGGCGGAAGAGAAGAATGGCGAGGCCTTCATCACCGCGCTTGCGAAGCTGGGCGACGCCTATGTGAACGACGCCTTCTCGGCCGCGCATCGCGCGCATGCCTCCACGGAAGGCCTCGCGCGGGTGCTACCCGCCTATGCCGGCCGCACGATGGAAGCCGAACTCAACGCGCTCCATGCGGCGTTAGGACAGCCGAAGCGCCCGGTGATGGCCATCGTGGGGGGCGCGAAGGTCTCGACCAAGCTCGACCTCCTAGGCAACCTCGTGTCACGCGTCGATTGCCTCGTGATCGGCGGCGGCATGGCGAACACCTTTCTCGCCGCGCGTGGCGTGAATGTGGGCAAGAGCCTCTGCGAGCATGACCTCGCGGGAACGGCCCGCGAAATCGAGAAGAAGGCGAAGGCGGCGGGCTGCGAGATCGTGCTCCCCACCGATGGCCTCCTTTCGAAGGAATTCAGGGCGAACCCACCGCATCGCGCCGCTTCCGTGAACGATGTCGCAGCCGACGAGATGATCCTCGATGCGGGTCCCGCTTCCGCGAAAGCCATTGCGGCGAAGCTCGCGAGCATGAAGACGCTGGTGTGGAACGGCCCGCTCGGTGCCTTCGAACTCGCACCGTTCGATACCGCGACCGTCGCGGTGGCGAAGGAAGCGGCCGCGCTTACGACCAAGGGATCGCTTGTCTCGGTCGCCGGTGGCGGCGATACCGTGGCGGCGTTGAACCACGCGGGCGTGGCGGATGACATGACCTATATCTCGACCGCCGGCGGAGCCTTCCTCGAATGGATGGAAGGCAAGGAACTGCCCGGCGTGAAGGCGTTGGGACAAGTCGGCCGCGACACCAAGCAATGAGTTGTCCCTTGGGGCGGTTTTTTATTTAAACTACAGATCAATGTAGTAGTGCTACCAGTTGGGTCAGGAATTTTCAGCCTCTCCCATCGTCATACTGGCGGGTTCGGCAAGGTTGCGCTATGCGCGGGGCCATTCACGTCAACTCCCGGGAGTAAGGACAACCATGCCTCGCATCACGATGCGCCAGCTGCTCGACCACGCCGCCGAGAATGATTACGGCGTGCCGGCTTTCAACATCAACAACATGGAACAGGCGCTGGCCATCATGGCGGCCTGCGACGCGGTCGATGCGCCGGTGATCATCCAGGCCTCGCGCGGCGCCCGCTCCTACGCGAACGACATCATGCTGAAGCACATGATGGACGCGGTGACCGAGATCTACCCGCATATCCCGGTCTGCGTGCATCTCGACCACGGCAACGAGCCCGCGACCTGCATGACCGCGATCCAGGCCGGCTTCACCTCGGTGATGATGGACGGTTCGCTGAAGGCCGATGGCAAGACGCCCGGAGACTGGGATTACAATGTCGGCGTGACGAAGCGCGTGACCGAGATGGCCCATCTCGGCGGCATTTCGGTGGAAGGCGAACTGGGCGTGCTCGGCTCCCTCGAAACCGGCATGGGCGACAAGGAAGACGGCCATGGCGCGGAAGGCAGGCTTTCTCACGATCAGCTTCTCACCAACCCGGATGAGGCCGTGAAATTCGTTCAGGAAACCAAGGTCGATGCGCTCGCCATCGCCATGGGCACCAGCCACGGCGCCTACAAGTTCTCGCGCAAGCCCGATGGCGCGATCCTTGCCATGCATGTCATCGAGGAAATCCACAGGAAGCTGCCGAACACGCATCTCGTGATGCATGGCTCGTCTTCCGTGCCGCAGGAATTGCAGGACATCATCAACCGGTACGGCGGCAAGATGAAGCCGACCTGGGGCGTGCCGGTGGCAGAGATCCAGCGCGGCATCAAGAACGGCGTCCGCAAGATCAACATCGACACCGACAACCGCATGGCGATGACCGGCCAGATCCGCCGCATCTTCGCGGAGGAGCCAGGCGAGTTCGATCCGCGCAAGTATCTCAAGCCCGCCATGGAAGCGATGACGAAGCTCTGCCGCCAGCGGCTGGAGGAGTTCAATACCGCCGGACAGGCCCCGAAGATCAAGAAGGTGCTGCCACTCTCGGAGATGGCGAAGCTCTATGCCAGGGGTGCGCTCGATCCGAAGATCGCGTGACGGCACCGCACCACCATCCGGCGCGGGCCAGCGGAAAGCTGCGCCCGCGCTTTCGTTTTCAAGTGCCCGCTTTCGTGCGATAGGAATGCGCATGGTTCCGCAATTCATGCTCATCGCGCCCCAGATCGACGATCCAGCGCCCTTCCTTCCCCGCTTCCGGGCCCTCGCCTCCACCGGCGCGCTGGCCGTGGCGTGGCTGAACGTCACCGCCGAGAGCGATGCGGCGCTGAAGCGCAAGCTCGAAATCCTCGCCAAACCCCTGCAGGATGCGAATGTCGCCTGCCTGATGGCCGCGCCGAAGGACCCGCGGCTCGTGGCCCGGCTCGGGCTCGATGGCGTGCATGCGCAGGCCTCGGATGATCTCGGCGCACTGGTCGAGGCGCTGAAACCGCAGCGCATCCTCGGCGTGGGCGGGCTTCGCTCGCGCCACGAGGCCATGGAAGCCGGCGAGCGCGACATCGATTACGTGATGTTCGGAGAGCCGCGCGCGGATGGCTTCGTGCCGCCGCTCGCGCAGACCATCGAACGTGCGGAATGGTGGGCGACCATTTTCAACGTGCCTTGCGTGGCCTATGCGCCGGATCTGGATTCGGTCGCGCCGCTTACCGCGACGGGCACGGAGTTCATTGCCGTCGGCCCGTGGCTGTTCGAGGCAGAGGACCCGGCCGCCCTGCTCGCCGAGGCGCGCCGCATCGCAAAATCGAACGTGCTTGAACGCGTGGAACGGTCATCTGCGCCGGACCTCGCCTCGCGGGGTTGAAAATCAACGCAAGCCGGGGCAAGCCTGCGCTCCCTTCCGATATTCCCTGCGCGCAATCGCCGCGCGTCCCGATTGGACCCTTCTCCATGATCCGCTCGCCGCTGATGAACGTGATGACTGCCGCCGCCATCAAGGCCGGCAAGGCCCTGAAGCGCGATTTCGCGGAAATCCCGAGCCTGCAGGTCTCGAAGAAGGGGCCCGGCGATTTCGTCTCGGAAGCGGATAAGCGCGCCGAGAATATCCTCTATCAGGAGCTCTCCCGCGCGCGGCCGGGCTATGGCTTCCTGATGGAGGAGCGCGGCGTGGTGGAGGGGCCGGACAAGTCCCACCGCTTCATCATCGACCCGCTCGATGGCACGACGAACTTCCTGCGCGGGCTGCCGCAATTCGCGATCTCCATCGGCCTCGAACGCGAGAACGAGATCGTCGCGGGGCTCGTCTACAACCCCGTCACCGAAGAGATGTTCGTGGCCGAGAAGGGCGCGGGCGCCTTCGCGATGGGCCCGACGAGCCGCGACAATTACCGCCTGCGCGTGTCGCAGACGCGGGAACTCTCGGAGAGCGTGATCGGCTGCGGCATTCCCCATGCCCTGCGCGGCGACCATGGCCTGTTCCTGCGTGAACTCGCCGGCATCATGCCGCGCGTCGCCGGCGTGCGACGCATGGGCTCGGCGGCGCTCGATCTCGTCTTCGTCGCCTGCGGCCGCTTCGATGCGTTCTGGGAGCACAATCTCTCCCCGTGGGACATTGCCGCCGGCATCCTCCTCGTGCGCGAGGCGGGCGGCCTTGTCAGCGCGGTCGATGGTTCGCCGGATATCTTTGCGAAGCGCTCGGTCTTCGCGGCCAATGCCACGCTGGCCGAACCGGTGCGCGAGCTTCTCGCCGTCGCGCGCGGCTGATCGTCCCGAAGCCATCCGGGTTGCCAATCCGCGCCGAACACGGTTGACTGCGCCCCGTTGCGAGGCGACCGGAGGATTCATGGCGAGCGTGCGCGAGAGCCAAGCCCTTTCGACACCGGGGCTCTACCTGTTCCGGATGGTGGTGTTTCTGGCCCTGGCGGGCGTTCTGGGTTTCGTGCTGCAGCGGCGCATTCTCGAGGCTTTCTGGTTCAACCCGCTGCTCAACGGATTGATCGGCCTCGTGCTGCTTCTGGGCGTGGTCTTCGCCTTCGCGCAGGTCGTCCGGCTTTACCGTGAAATCCGCTGGGTGAATGCGCGCCGCGCGGGCGAGGAACTCCGGCCCGTGGCCGACCCCATCCTCCTCGCACCCATGGCCGCGCTCCTCGGCGAGAAGGCGGGCCGGGCCGGCATCTCCACCCTCACCCTGCGCTCGGTGCTCGATTCCATCGGCGGACGGCTGGATGAAAGCCGCGATATCGGACGATACCTCACCGGTCTGCTGATCTTCCTTGGCCTGCTCGGCACATTCTGGGGCCTCATCGAGACGGTCTCCTCGATTGGCGGCGTCATCGAGAAACTGCCGAGCGCCGGCGAGAACAATGCCCTTTTCGATGAACTCAAGCGCAACCTCGCCGCTCCGCTGGGTGGCATGGGCATTGCGTTCTCGTCTTCGCTTTTCGGGCTCGCCGGCTCGCTGATCCTCGGGTTCCTCGACCTGCAGGCCGGGCAGGCGCAGAGCCGCTTCTTCTACGATCTTGAGGAATGGCTCTCGTCCTCCGTGCAGGACAGCGCCGCGAGCGCCGGCACGCAGGATGACCTGCGCCATGCGCTTGACGGCATTTCGCGCGCGGTGAACGACGCCGGCGCGGGGCGCAATGCGACACAGGCGTTGGCAGCCCTCGCGGAAGGCCTGCACGGCCTCGTGCAGCATATGCGCAACGAGCAGCAGATGATCCGCTCCTGGGTGGAGGCGCAGGCCATTCAGCAGGCGGATGTGAAAAAGCTTCTGGAGAAGCTTTCGCGCGATCAGGATGCGCTGAACAACAAACGAGGCCCGTGATGGCCCTTTCCCGCCGCGCGCGCGACCGGCAGATCGATGACTGGCCAGGCTTCGTCGACGCCCTGTCGACGCTGCTGCTGGTCTTCACCTTCCTCATCGCGGTCTTCATGCTCGGCCAGTTTTTCATCGGGCGGGAGATGGCCGGCAAGGAAGACGTGCTGCAACGCCTCGCGCGCCAGCTTTCCGAGCTTTCCGACCTGCTGGCGCTCGAACGCTCGGCGAAGGTGGAGGGCGAGCAGCGCATTCTCAGCCTCTCGGCCACGCTGCAGCGTGCCGAGGCCGAGCGCGAGCGGCTCGCGGGCCTTGCCGCCAATGCCGGGCAGAGCGAGCAGCAATTGGGCACATTGAGCCAGCAACTGGCCGATGAGAAAACCGTTGCCCAGCGCGCGCTGGAACAGGTGAGCCTCCTCAACCAGCAGATTAGCGCGCTGCGCCAGCAATTGCAGGCGCTGGAGGGCGCGCTCGAACAGGCCGAGGGTCGTGAGAAGGATGCTCAGACGCGCATCGCCGAACTGGGCTCCCGCCTGAACGTGGCGCTGGCCCAGCGCGTTCAGGAGTTGACGCGCTACCGCTCGGACTTTTTCGGCCGCCTGCGCAATGTGCTGGGCACGCGACCGGATGTGCGGATTGTGGGGGATCGCTTCGTCTTCCAGTCGGAGATCTTCTTCGGCTCGGGCGAGGCGGTTCTCGCCGCGACCGGCCTTGGCGAACTGGACAAGCTCGCGGAGCTTCTGAAGAACCTCGAGCGCGAAATCCCGCCGGATCTCGCCTGGATCGCGCGGATCGACGGCCATACGGACAAGCGCCCGCTTTCCGGCGCGGGGCAGTTCAAGGACAACTGGGAGCTTTCCGCCGCCCGTGCCATCGCCGTGGTGCGCTATCTCGTGGAAAAGGGCGTCTCGCCTCATCGCGTGGTCGCGGCGGGCTTCGGCGAATTCGCCCCCATCGATTTCGGCGACACGCCGGAAGCACTGGCCCGCAACCGCCGCCTCGAACTGAAGATCACCGAGCGATGAGCATCCATCTCCGCAACGGATCACCTTCCGATCACGCCATGATGGCCGAAATCTGGGAGGCCGCGTGGTCCGAAATCTATCCGGGCGTGAACTTCAGCCAGCGCCGGGCGCTTGTGGAAGAGCAGTTGCGGGAGGCCGAGACCGGTCGCTATCGCCTGCGCGTCGCGGAGATGTCCGGCGCGCGCGTGGGGTTCACCCTCGTGGAAAAACACAGCGGCATACTGGAAATCATCGCGGTCTTGCCCGCGCGCTGGGGGGATGGCGTTTCGAAACTGCTGATCGAGGATGCCAAGTCGCAATCTCGCGGGCATCTCACGCTGTTCGTCGGGCAGGGCAATCCGCGCGCGGTGCGCTTCTACCACAAGGAGGGCTTCAAGATCGTGGGCGAGGGAACAAGCCCCTATTCCGGCCTGCCCACCTTTCGCATGGATTGGGACGGCTCGCCCCTTATGCCGTGAATTGCAGGTTGGCGAGCCGCGCATAGGCGCCATTGCGGGCGAGAAGCACCTCGTGGCTGCCCGCTTCGGCGATCATCCCCTCTTCCAGCACGAGAATGCGATCGGCATCACGGATGGTCGCGAGACGATGCGCGATCACCAGCGCGGTGCGGCCCTGCATGGCCCGGCCCAGAGCTTCCTGCACCATCCGCTCGTTCTCGGCATCGAGCGCGGAGGTGGCTTCATCCAGGAGCAGGATCGGCGCATCCCTGAGGATGGCGCGGGCGATGGCGATGCGCTGGCGCTCGCCGCCCGAGAGCGTGATGCCGCGCTCGCCGATCCGCGTTTCGAGACCCTGTTCCAGCTTCTGGGCGAAAGGCAGCACGGCCGCCTGCGCCGCTGCTTGCCGCACGGCCTCGTCGCCGGCTTCGGGCCGCGCGAGGCGGATGTTCTCGAAAATCGTGCCGGCGAAGATCACCGGGTCCTGCGGCACCACGGCGATCAGCGCGCGCAGATCGGCGAGGCGCATGGCGTGGATGGGCACTCCATCGATGAAGATCGCGCCGCCCGTGACATCGTAGAAGCGCATGAGGATCTGGAAGATCGAGGTCTTGCCGGCCCCGGAGGGCCCGACGATCGCGAGCCGATCGCCCGCCCGGATCGACACGGAAAGCGGGCCGAGAACACGCCTGTCCGGCGCTGTGGGGTAGGCGAAGGTGACGTTGTCGAAGCGAATCTCTCCGCGCGGCGGCCGCATGGGATCAACCGGCTTCTCGGGGTCGTTCACATCCGGCACGGTGGCGAGCAGTTCGCCGAGGCGCTGCGCGGCACCGGCGGCCTGCGCGAGTTCGCCATAGACCTCCGAAAGCTGGCTGAGGCCACTCGCCGCGAACACCGCATAGAGTACGAATTGCGAGAGACGACCGGCGGTCATCTCGTCAGCCATCACCGCCTTCGCGCCGGTCCAGAGGACGAAAGTGATGCTCGCGAAAACGAGGAAGATCACGATGGAGGTGAGGATCGCGCGGCTGAGCGTGGCGGCGCGGGCCGCATCATAGGCGCTGGTCACGGCAGCGCCGAAATGGCCCATGGCTGCGCGTTCACCGCCGAAACCCTGCACCACGCGCACCGCGCCGATGCGTTCGGTGGCGAAGGAGGCGGCCTCGGCCAAGGTATCCTGCGCGGCCTGCGAGCGCTTGCGCACACCCCGACCCGCCGCGACCAGCGGCAGCACGATCGCCGGGATGGCGAGCAGCACCATGGCCGCGAGCTTCGGCGAGGTGACAACCATCATCACCACCGCCCCGATGAGCAGGATGAGATTGCGCAGGGCAATGGAAGCAGAGGCCCCGAAGGTCGATTTCAGCTGCGTGGTATCCGCCGTGAGGCGCGAGACGATCTCGCCTGATCGCGCGGTATCGAAGAAGGCGCCGTCGAGCGTCATCACGCGGTCGAAAACCGCCCGGCGGATGCGCGCCACCACGCGCTCGCCGATCGTCATGACGAAATAGTAGCGCAGCGAGGAGGAGATCGCGAGCAGGGCGGTCAGCGCCACGATCATCCCGAAATAGGCATCCATCAGGCCGCTCGTCTCAGGCGTGAAGCCGAAATCGACGACGCGGCGAACGGCCTGCGGGATCGCCAGCGTCACGATCGCCGCCACCACGAGGGCCGCGAGGCCAAGCGCGATGTAGAGTTTTTCGGCCACGAGGAAGGGAAGCATGCGCCGCAGCGCCGAAAAATCGGCACGAGGCTTCTTCGGGCTTGCCGGGGCGGCAGGAAGGACGGTTTCGCTCATGGGCTGGAGGCGGCCTCGGCTGCGGAGGAAGGGTCAGTGTCGGTCTTCGGGGCAGGATGTCCCTCAACACGGCTTGTTCCGTCAAGCGCTCTCATGTATAGCCTCGCCGCGCTGAGCTTCACGGGCGCGGCAGCGAGCGGAAACGTTGGGCCGCGCCACTTTTTTCGAGGGGTCTCCCATGAAGGCCGAAATCCATCCGGACTACCATTTCATCAAGGTCGTGATGACCGACGGGAGCGAGTTCCTGACACGTTCGACCTATGGCAAGGCCGGCGACACGTTGAACCTCGATATCGACCCCAAGACCCATCCGGCCTGGACCGGCGGCACGCAGACCCTGCAGGATCGCGGCGGTCGCGTCTCGAAGTTCAACCAGAAATTCGCCGGCATCTCGTTCGGCAAGAAGTAAGCGGCGAGGCCTCGCGAGAGGCCCTGCCTGAGATCGGAAAGGCCCGCGTCAAACGCGGGCTTTTTTTGATTGGGGCACAGGCCGGGGAGGCGAGAGATTCCCAGCCCGGCTGAAGAACACGCCTTCAGCGGCGCTGGAAGGCCGCCGCGAGCATGCCCAGCTGGCTCGCCACGGGATTGTCGGAGAGGGCCGGTTCGGGCTCCGACTTCAGGTCCCGATCGAAGCGCTGAATGCGTGCATGCAGGCTGTTGGAACGCTGGATGAGGCTGCGCAGGGATTCCGGCAGCGCCACGAAGGTCGCATCATCCGTCCTGGATTCCAGCGGCGCGATGACCACGCGGCGATGCTCGCGCTCGGCCTCCTCGCGGGAGAGTTCACCTTCATTCACGGCACGCTGAAGCAGAAGCCAGGATGTCAATTGCATCAGGCGCGTCGTCAGCCGCATGCTCTCGCTGGCATAGGCGAGCGCGACCGGGCGCGCCAGGCAACGGCTGTCGGCGCGGCCCTCGCCATCGAGATAGGCAGCCGTCGCCTCCACCAGCGACATTCCCTCGCGAAAAAGCAGCATGAAGTTCTCGCTCGCCAGCAGGCGATGCGTGAACGAAACCGTATCGGAACCACCGCCATTGCCGGCGGACGAAATCTCGATTGTCGCCTGATCCCGTTCGTTGGCCATCTGTCTCACTCCATCACATCATCTGCGCCACTTCGGAACAGGGCGCCGGGGATGACGGATTAGGAGCAATTACAGCACCAAACCGGCCGGACCGGAAATTAACGGTTCATTCACGGTTAACAGATGGCATTCTCGGTGTTTGAAAATGGGCGGAGAAAGGCGGCGCAATGAGAGGAACCACGAATTTGGGCACCGGCACAAAAAAAAGGACCGCATCAAGGCGATCCTTGAGAAAGTCCAACAGGGAGGCGTCAAACAGAGCGGCGGGAGCCACTCGGGATCCGGCGAACCGGAACATGGCTCAAAATAGGCCGAAAATGTTGACGCCTCGTTAAGTTGACTGGATTTTCATCAATTCCGGCACAATCCCCGCAATCCGGACCGGTTCCGAAGACGGCCTCGCCTCAGTCTGGCTTGCGGAACAGCGCATCGGCCGCCGATTGGGAGGCGGATTTCTGCTTCCGCACCGCACCGAGCCGGGCGATCTCGGCCTCGAGCTGCTTCATGGTCTCGTCGAGATCGGAAAGCGAAAAGGCGCTGACATCCTGCCCCAGCACATAGGCGGTCTTCCTTCTGGTCGGCTCAAGATCATCGAACATGGCGCGTCCTGGCAGCGTGAAACGTGGTTGCATGCGAATCTTCCGCGCATTATAAGGTCGCAATTCCCAAAATGGCATCGCGTTGAAACGCGCTGCGCGCCTCCCCGGGAAGGGGGCGCGGGCGAAACCACGCGACCTCTTCAACCCGATGGAGGCCCGAGATGGCGACCCTGCTGATGTCCAAGGCGACGGCCGTGTGGCTGGTGGAAAACACCACGCTGACCTTCGACCAGATCGCCGAATTCTGCTCGCTGCATCCGCTCGAGGTGCAGGGGATCGCCGATGGTGACGTGGCCGCCGGCATGCGCGGCCTGGATCCGGTTCAGGCTGGCCAGCTCTCGCGCGAGGAACTGGAGACGGCCGAGAAGGACCCGAATTATCGCATGCGCGTGCAGGAATCGAAGGTGCGCCTGCCGGATCTCAAGCGTGCCAAGGGGCCGCGCTACACGCCGGTTTCCAAGCGCCAGGACCGCCCGAATGCGATCCAGTGGCTCATCAGGAACCACCCGGAACTGAAGGATGCGCAGATCATCCGTCTCGTGGGCACCACCAAGTCCACTATCCAGTCGGTGCGGGAGCGCTCGCACTGGAATTCGACGAACCTTCAGCCGCTCGATCCGGTGACGCTGGGGCTCTGCACGCAGATCGACCTCGATTTCGAGGTGAACCGCGCCTCCAAGGATCGCCCCGCACCGGCCCCGGACCAGGGCGCGACGCTGCTCCCGGCCGATGTCACAACCGGCATGGATGCACCGGAGCGCAAACCGAACCTCGATATCGAGACGGTGTTCGCCAAGCTGAAATCGCCGCGCCGCGAGGAGGACAGCGACAACTTCTGATAGAAAAACTATAAAATACATCTTTAGGTAGAATTTTGCGCCTAATCTCCCGTTCCGTTTGTGTAGCGGGAGATTTTCATGCCGGGCACCCTGATCGATACCTGCGTGCTGCGCGAGCTGCACCTGCCTCGCCCCTACTGGAAGGTGAGGCGGGCAGTGGACGACCTCTGGTTCGAGGATATCCGCCTTTCGATGGTGACCTTTGCCATCCTTGAAGGCGGGGTGACGGAGCTTCCGCAGGAATTCAAGCAGCGGCGCGTGCGGGGCTGGATGCGCGAGATCCGCCGGAAGCTGGGCGAAAACCTGCTGGGAATCGACTACGAAACCAGCGTCATCTGGGGCCATGTTCTCACCTCCGCCCGCCAGCGACGGCTGAAGCTGCCCTACCATGACAGCCTGATCGCCGCGACCGCCAAGCGGCACGAACTTGTGGTGATGACGCGCAATATCGGCTTCTTCGCGCCCTTCAACATCGAGGTGTTCAACCCTTGGGCCGAGAATCAGGACACAGCCTATGATTTCGGCGAGGAACCAGCCGAAAGTTTTTCGCAGCCCGGCGCCACGAGTGCCGAACTCAGCCTGCCACGTGACCAAGCCGCCAGCATCCCGGAGAGTCTGGACAGCCAAACCGAAGCCGCCTGATGCTCAGCCGACCGGGTGACGCCCCTCAAGCGCGCGAGCGATTTCCCCGAGGATCGCGGGATCGTCGATCGTCGCGGGCATGGTCCATGGGTCGCCATCGGCGATCTTCTTCATCGTGCCACGCAGAATCTTGCCGGAGCGCGTCTTGGGAAGGCGATTCACGGTGATCGCGGTCTTGAAGGCCGCAACCGGGCCGATGCGATCGCGCACGAGACCCACGCATTCCCGCTCGATGGTGCCGGGCAGGGCGTTCACGCCCGCCTTCAGCACCACGAAGCCCAGAGGCACCTCGCCCTTGAGCGAATCCTTCGCGCCGATGACGGCGCATTCCGCCACGGCCGGATGCGAGGCGAGCACCTCTTCCATGCCGCCGGTGGAGAGGCGATGGCCCGCGACGTTGATGATGTCATCGGTGCGGCCCATGATGTAGAGATAACCATCGGCATCACGATATCCCGCATCCGACGTGTTGTAGTAGCCGGGATATTCCGCAAGATAGCTCGACCGGAACCGGTCATCGGCGTTCCAGAGTGTCGGCAGGCAGCCCGGCGGCAGCGGCAGCTTCACGGCGATGGAGCCCATCTTTCCCGCTTCAACCGGCTTTCCGGCTTCATCCAGCACCTGAACATCGTAGCCTGGCATCGGGACGGTGGGCGAACCATGTTTCACCGGCAGGATTCCGAGGCCGAGGGGATTGCCGCAGATGGGCCAGCCGGTTTCGGTCTGCCACCAATGGTCGATAACCGGGACTTGCAGGATATCCTCGGCCCATTTCACCGTATCCGGATCCGCGCGCTCGCCTGCGAGGAACAGGGCGCGGAAGCCGCCGAGATCGTACCTGCCGAGATGTTCCGCCTTCGGGTCTTCCTTGCGGATGGCGCGGAAGGCGGTGGGCGCGGTGAAGAGCACCTTCACCTTGTGCTCGGAAATGACGCGCCAGAAGGCGCCGGGATCGGGCGTGCCCACGGGCTTGCCTTCATAGAGCAGCGTGGTGCAGCCCTTCAGCAGCGGCGCATAGACGATGTAGCTGTGACCCACGACCCAGCCGACATCGGAGGCCGCCCAGAAGACCTCGCCCGGCTCCATGCCGTAGATCGCGCCCATCGACCAATGGAGCGACACCATGTGCCCGCCATGGTCACGCACCACGCCCTTGGGCTTGCCTGTCGTGCCGGAGGTGTAGAGCACATAGAGCGGATCGGTCGCCTTGAGAGCCACGGCTTCCACCGGCCCCGCGCCCGCCACGATGAGCCGCTCGCGCCCCTCGGCCCAATCATGGTCGCGGCCCGCGATCATCTCGGCCCTGGCCTGCGGGCGCTGGAACAGCAGAACGTGGCCAACCTTGTGGGCGGCCTCGTCGATCGCACGATCGAGCAGCGGCTTGTAGGTCACCACGCGGCCCGGCTCGACACCGCAGGACGCGGTGAGGATCAGCCTCGGCTTCGCATCGTCGATGCGGGTCGCGAGCTCATGCGCGGCAAAGCCACCGAACACCACGGAATGGATGATGCCGAGCCGGGCGCAGGCCAGCATGGCAACCACCGCTTCGGGGATCATCGGCATGTAGATGATCGCGCGATCACCCTTCTCGAGGCCAAAGCCCCGGATCATGTGGGACAGGAGATCCACCTCGCGTTTCAGCTCCGAATAGGTGAGCGAGGAAGCGCTGCCGGTGATCGGGCTGTCATGGATCAGCGCGAGCTGGTCGCCGCGCCCCTGTGCGATGTGCCGATCGAGGCAGTTCGCGGCCGTGTTGCAGGTGGCATCGGGGAACCAGCGGCCATAGGCGCCAGCTTTCGCATCGAAGATCGCGCGGGGCGGCTCGATCCAGTCGAGCGCTGCGGCGGCCTCCCGCCAGAAGGCTTCCGGGTCCTTGCGCCAGCCCTCGTAGATCGCGTGATAGCGCGAAGCCTGAGCCATCATGTCATCCTCCCCTGTTCCATTCCGGCGGGGGCGGCTGCTTGCGAAACCGCCTCCACCTGCCCTTCCGGCTTGTTCTGAAAGAGGATTGTCATTCCCGCCCCGCTTTGTGCAAGGGGTGCCGGCTCATCATTTCGAGGGGGACCAGGCGCCAAAACCGTTGCTCCGCCCGCATTCCACGCCTAGTTTCAACTGAATTCAGACGAAAGCATGAAGCGTTTCGCGATTCGCTTCGCGGAAACTTCCCGGTGCGGAGACCCAAGCATGTCGGACCCCGTCGCCGACGCGCTGAGCCGGCTCAGCACGGCGCTCGACCGGCTCGACGCGGCGGCCATCCGCCATGTCGAGGCCGATCGTGTCCGCGCGACCCTCAAAACCGAACTGGCGGTGATGCGGGAAGACCGCCATCACCTCGCGGAGATGCTCGACCTGGAAACGGTTGCGCGCCTTGAAGCGGATCAGGCGCTGCGCGATTGTCTGCCCCGCCTCGATCGCGCCATCGCGCAGGTCAAGGCCGGGCTGGCGGGGGGCTAGGGCGTGGCGCAGGTCAGCGTGACGATCGACGGCAAGCAGTTCCGCATGGCGTGCGAGGACGGACAGGAGGCGCATCTTGAGGCTTTGGCCGCCGATCTTGATGGCCGCATCAAGGGCATGCGCCAGAGTTTCGGCGATATCGGCGACCTGCGCCTCGCGGTCATGGCCGGGCTGATGCTGGCCGACGAGGTGAGCGAGGAGCGCCGCAAGACTGCCGCCGCAGCGGAAGAGGTCGCGGCGAGCCGCGCCGCCGTTCAGAATGCGAGCCAGCTCGGCAACCAGCGCGAGGCGGATATCGCGCAGGCGATCATGAGCCTCAGCGAGCGGGTGGAGCGCATCGCGCGTTCGCTGTCGGGCGAGGATCGGGACGCGTAAAGCACATAATTCAAGCAGACCGTGTGGAAAGTCGCGCGGGATTCCGGTCGTCTCTGTGATCTGCTAGAATCGCGGGATGGGACACATATCTGGCGATAACCG